>JAFPAS010000057.1 GCA_017424205.1 Prevotella sp.
CAAACTCGCAAGTGCAAATATGCTACCCTGCCATACAAACAGGATTGCAGCAGATATCATCATACCTATACCATATGTTGCAGCAAAGACCGTTGATGTCACAAGGTCGAGTGTCGCATTAGTATACAGGAAAGTATTATCCCCCTTCAACGCCGCAAGAATCGGTCCGACAATAGAGAATGTCCCTATGCAATAAAGCAGAGTCGATGCCGTCAGTCCTTGCACAAGGCGACTCACACCCTTCCGTTCGCCGAATCTGTCTACACGTCCTTGCAAATCAAGCCACGAACCTATCAGTCCGCCCAGCGCCATGCTTACGATAAACAGCACTGGCACTTCGCTCTTAGGCATATTCTGAACAAATGTGCTCACGCCTAAAGCGAGTGATACAAGTCCCATGGCATTATACAATGTCTGCGTATACTTATTTGATATGCCTCGCTTCATTATAGAGCCGGCAGTCACTCCAGCTACAATGCATAGCGTATTGACTATTGTCCCAATCATAATATCACTATATCTTACGAACAGTCATTCCAAAGCAGCACACACCAAGTTATACCGGCCATCCACATCCCTCTGGAGCGAGACATGCGTCAAGCAGACGGGTAATCTCCTTGCGATCCATGTGCTGACCAATAAACACAAGTTTCTGCATACGGTCGCCATATACAGCATCCCAATCTCGCTGTACTCCTGGATTCTGCATTAGGAACTGCTGTAATTCTTCTGCCGGCATCGTAGCATACCATTGTCCTGCATTGCGCAGACTAATCTGCTTGCCTGCTTGTTCAAAGACATAGCATATTTCTTCCTCACCTTGGAAATAACATATTCCCTTGGCGCGGATTATTGATTTCGGCCACAGACGAGCCACGAAATGATCAAACTCTGTCAGCATAAACGGACGACGAGCATAATACACAAATGTACCTATGCCATATTCCTCTGCTTCGCCTGTCTCCTCGTTATAGTGGCAATGACCACAAGTACATCCTGCGGGATGCTCATGGCCGTCCTCATGGCAATGGCAATCATGGTCGTGATGCTCATGACCATCCTCATGGCAATGACATTCATGGTCGTGATGCTCATGGCCGTCCTCATGGCAATGACATTCATGGTCGTGATGCTCATGACCGTCCTCATGGCAATGGCATTCATGGTCGTGATGCTCATGGTCGTCATCGTTGACGTCATCGTCCGTCATCTCATCAAGATGCTTCTCCACTTCCTGCACCCATGTTGGTGAGGCTGCAACTGTATTAAAGTCGAAATCCGTCTTTCTGAGCAACTGTTCTATATCAACATCACAATAGTCACATTCTATTATTTCTGCCTCAGGCTGTAGCGCACGTAATATTTCCTTCGTGCGTTGCAGTTCACTCTTCGTAACCTCTGAGGCTTTGTTGAGCAATATCACATTACAGAATTCTATCTGCTGAATAACGAGATTCTCTATATCATCCTCTGCAATATCCTGCTTCAGAAAATCCTGACCACCCTCAAATTCGTCACGCAGACGCAGAGCATCTACCACACTCACTATACAGTTGAGCTTTGGTGTACCGTATCGTGTATACTCCATTCCCATTTGCGGTATAGAGCATATTGTCTGTGCAATAGGCATAGGCTCGCATATTCCTGAAGCCTCAATGACTATATAGTCAAACTTCTGCAGCCTCATAAGGTCTTGCAACTGCTCTACAAGGTCCATCTTCAGCGTACAGCAGATACATCCGTTCTGCAATGGCACGAGCGAGTCGTCATTCTGCCCCACTACCCCGCCTTTCTGTATCAGGTCTGCATCAATATTCACCTCGCCTATATCGTTTACTATAACGGCATATCTGATGCCCTGCTTATTTGCAAGTATTCTATTCAGCAGTGTTGTCTTGCCACTTCCGAGATATCCTGTCAGCAACAGAACAGGTGTTATTCCTTTCGTGTTCATGTCTATTTATTCATCCGTACAGACATTTACAGCATGCCTGACGTTTTTTTGTTTTGATATACTATTAAAAAAATATTTGCCTGCGAAGCCTTGCAAGCCTCGCTATTCTTTTGCAAAGTTACACATTATTTTTAAAAGACTTGTATTTTCATGTCCGAAAATTGACACTATCATTCCGTTTTTCAACATTATTATATCCATTTCTTGTTTATGAACACAAAAGATAGTAACTTTGCGTAAGAATAACAATCTATGCATCATACACCACCTAACACGTCTTCCGCGTGACGGGCATACACATACGCCTGTAACTACATCTAACTAAAAACGAAAACATATACACAAAAATCATGAAAATACTATCAACATTTGTCATGCTGTTTGCTGCCGCTACAATTTCCGCTGCAAACATATACACCAAGACTGCTAAAGGTGTCACCGTAGCCATAAAGAATCACTACGCCGGACAGACGGCATTGGTGCGTCTGCAGGTGATGGGCGACAAGATCTTCCGTGTCTCTGCAACTGCCGAAGATAAGTTTGCCGACCCTGCAAGCCTCATCATTGTGCCGCAGACTGGCACATGCCAGTACACGGTAAGCGAGACGGGCGACATCATCACTGTTGCCACAAAAAGCATACGAGCAAATGTCAACGGTGTGACTGGCGAAGTATGGTTCACAGACGCCAACGGCAATATCATACTGCAGGAGCAGAAGGGGGGCGGCAAGACATTCAAGCCATACTATGCCGTTCAGACTCACGCTGACGGAACTGACGAAACATACCGTGGATGGTCTATCCGGCAAATCTTCGAATCTCCTGCCGACGAAGCTTTCTATGGCCTCGGACAACACCAGGCTGACGAGTGGAACTACAAAGGAAAGAACGAAGAGCTATTCCAGTATAACACCAAAGTCAGCATACCGTTCATCCTGTCAAACAAAAACTACGGCATTCTGCTCGATAGCTACACACTATGTCGTTTTGGTAACCCAAACGACTACTCTAAGCACCACAAAGTTTTCAAGCTCTACGACAAAGACGGCAATGCAGGCGCACTGACGGGAACATACACTCATCCTAAGCAGCAGACTCTCGTACGTCGCGAAGACTCGCTATATTTCGAGAATCTGAAGTCGGCAAAGAATCTGCCAGTATTCAAACTCGATGGCTCAAAGGTGGTCTATGAAGGTTACATCGAACCTCTTGAGAGCGGAGAATATCGTTTCTGCCATTACTACTCTGGATATCAGCGCATTTTCATCGATGGCAAGAGCGTATATACTGAAGATGTTGCTGCCAGTGGCAGCAACGACCAGACCATCTGGCGCACTGCATGGAACCCTAACGCACGAAAATTTAACGTGCATCTTGAAAAAGGAAAGAAATACACCATACGCCTCGAGTGGACTCCTGACGGAGGCGAGGCATACTGCGGTCTGCGCGCCTACGCACCTGTTGCTGACGTTGAACAGCAGAAGCAGTCATGGTGGAGCGAAATGACACAGCAGCTTGACTACTATTTCATCGCTGGCAACAATGCCGACGATATCATCAGCGGATACCGTCAGCTGACAGGCAAGGCGCAGATTATGCCTGACTGGCTCTTCGGCTACTGGCAGAGCCGTGAGCGCTATAAGACTCAGGACGAGATTGTCGATGCACTCAAAGGATTCCGCGACCGCAGACTACCTATCGACAATATCGTTATGGACTGGAACTATTGGGTGCCAGACTCATGGGGAGCTTTCACCTTCGACCCTACCCGATTCCGCTCTGCCAAGCAGATGATTGACGACATACACAGCATGAATGCTAAAATAATGATTTCATGCTGGCCTAAGTATTATCTTACTGTCGACAACTTCAAGGAGCTTAACGACAAAGGCATGATATATCAGCAGTCTATAAAAGACTCGCTCTACGACTGGCTGGGATATAAATACGCATTCTACGACGCATACGACGAGATAGCACGCAAGATTTTCTGGCGCCAGCTTTACGAAAATCTCGGAACTATTGGTATGGACGCATGGTGGATGGATGCATCTGAGCCTAACGTACGCGACTGCACAGACATGGACTACCGCAAACTGCTTTGCGGACCAACTAAATACGGTTCGTCTGACGAGTTCTTCAATTCATACTCTATTGTCAATGCCGAGGCAATATACGACGGGCAGCGCGCATACGAGACAGCGATTGAGACAAAGGGAATACCATTCGACGATAGCAAGCGTCTATACAACGAAACCGACTGGAACCAGTATGGACACAGCAATCAATTCTCGCCTAACAACAACCGCGTATTCCTGCTCACACGTAATGGATTCGCCTCTGAACAGCGCTATTCTACCGCCACATGGTCGGGCGATATCGGCACTCGCTGGGAGGATATGAAAGCGCAGATCACTGCAGGACTCAATTTCTCTATCTCTGGCGTGCCTTACTGGACTCAGGACATAGGAGGATTCTCTGTCGAGAAGAGGTATGAAGCTGCTCAGCGTCATTTCGATGCCACAGGTGAAGAGAATGAAGACCTGAAAGACTGGCGCGAACTTAACGCACGCTGGCACCAGTCTGGCATGTGGGCTCCTATCTATCGAGCACACGGTCAGTTCCCATTCCGTGAACCATGGAACATCGCTCCAGAAGGACATCCTGCATACAAGGTGATTGAAGGTTGTCTGCAGCTACGTTACCGCCTCATGCCTTATATCTACTCGCTCGCTGCCGACGTCCATTTCAACGACTATACTATCATGCGTCCGCTCATCATGGACTTCCAGAGCGACAAAAACGTGACCGACATCGCTTACCAATATATGTTCGGACCAGCATTCCTCATCAATCCTATCTACGAATACAAGGCTCGCCAGCGCGATGTCTACTTCCCTAAAGACAACGTATGGTACGACATGTATACTGGCAAGATTGAGTCTAATGGTGGCGAGACCAAAACCGTCAGCGCACCATACGAGCGCATACCTCTCTACATACGCGGCGGTTCTATCATTCCTGTAGGTCCGCAGATTGAATACACACAGCAGAAGAAAGCCGACAACATACGCATCTTCGTATACGAGGGAAGCAATGGCGAGTTCACTCTATATGAAGACGAGGGTACAAACTATGGCTACGAGGCAGGACGCTATGCCACTATCAAGTTCTGCTATGACAATACCGCACGCACCCTGACCATCGGCGAGCGCAACGGCGAGTTCCCTGGAATGCTCAACAAGCGTACATTCACTATAGTCAACGTGAATGCCGACAATGCACAGGCATTCAACCCTGACGCTGCGGGCAAGGAAGTGACTTACAAGGGAAAAAAGATTGTTATAAAACTGTAAACTGACTATAGCAGAGCAAGACACCTGCAAAAAGGAGAAAGAGGAGACACCGCCGTGCAACGCACTACGCCGTCTCCTCTTTCTCTTTTTTTCTTTATACCTTCAGCCTACCCCACTCACCCATTTCCTCTCTCTACGATACAGACTCTATGCAGACCACAGCCATGGCTATTTTTATAGCACAACTCATAGACCACTACATCAAGGAAAGATACTTTAAGCATATCCGCTTTGAAGACTTTACGACAGTCATGTGTGAGAAACTGCTTTTAATTGGCATGAATATTGCACAACATCCTGCAAAGACGGCTGTTATTGCCAGAAAGAATAACAGAGAAATTATTCACAAACACAGAAAAGAAATGAACATGAAAAGGATTTTAGGACTGCCGATGCTGGCGGGAATGCTGATGCTGACCAGCTGCAGCACATGCAAGAAACAGAGTATGAACAATGACATTACGGGGACATGGGTTATTGTCGAGGCAATGGGCCAGAGTACAGCACAGGGCGACAGCGAGGCTGTCATCACGTTTGAAGCAGAAGGCAAGCTTACAGGCAACTCAAGTGTCAACTCTTTCTTCGGTGACTATAAGTTTAAGACTGGGACATTATCTTTCAGCAACGTAGGCATGACACGGCGCATGGGACGCAGCATGGACGTGGAGTCACGCGTAATACAGGCTGTAAACACAAGTGCTGCTATCTCTGTCGACGGCAGCAACGCCGTAATAACAGACAAGAATGGAAAGACAATAATGAAGCTGCGCAAGAAATAGTCTGCAGTTATAATGAAAAAAAGGTGCCTGACAGCAGGACAAATGGTCCAGGCTGTCAGGCACTGCTTATTTATTATCGTATTTTTTATATACTATAGTAATGTATTCATCACCCAGTAGCACAGCAGACCTGCAAGGTATCCTACAAATGCTATCCATGTGATATTCTTCATGTACCAGCCGAAAGAAATGCGCTCAAGACCCATCACAACTACACCGGCAGCAGAACCGATGATAAGCATTGATCCACCGACACCGGCACAATATGCAAGAAGCTGCCAGAATACTCCATCAACAGCAAGATTTGCAAGCTCAGGATTAGCAGCGAGCATCTCAGCAGATGTAACTGTATACATCTTCATCGCACCAGCAACAAGCGGTACATTATCAACGATTGATGACAGCACACCGATTGCACCTGTCACAAGGTAGTCGTTGCCGACTGTCGTATCGAGCCATTCGCCTACTGCTGTAAGCACACCAATCTCAGACAGTGTTGCTACTGCCATCAGAATGCCGAGGAAGAACAGGATAGTCGCCATGTCAATATGCGAGAGGATATGTACCACACGGCGTGCCTTTGGGTCATGCTCATCTCTACGGCGATAGAAAATCTCTGTCACACCCCATAGGATGCCAAGAACTGCCAGAATGCCCATAAAGGCTGGAAGATGAGTAATGGTATGGAATACAGGCACACAGCAAAGGCCGCCTACACCGAGTGCAAAGATTGTTTTACGCTGGTTTTTTGTCACTTCGCTGACAGTCTTTTCGTGTTCATCATCCACAAGCTGCAATTCTCCCTTCAGCTTATACTGTATTATGGCTGTAGGTATGATGAAAGAAATGAAAGAAGGTATAATAATCTCAGTAATGACACCTGATGCCGTAATCATCTTACCGTTCCAAAGCATGATAGTGGTAACGTCGCCGATTGGCGAGAAGGCTCCACCTGCATTTGATGCTATCACGACAACAGACGCATACCACATGCGGTCTTTGACATCGCTGATAAGCTTATGCAGAAGCAGAATCATTACGATTGAGGTAGTAAGATTGTCAAGCACTGCAGAAAGTACAGCTGTCAGGAATGCTATCTTCCATAGCAAACCACGCTTCGTCTTCGAACGCAAAGCTCCACGCACCCAGTTAAATCCGCCATGCTGGTCGACCACCTCAACGATAGTCATTGCACCCATAAGGAAGAACAGCGTTGTGCCAGCCTCGCCAAGGTTGCGTTCAATAGAATGTGTAAGATCAAAATCAGCCAGTCCAATCTGGCTATGGCCTATTGCCAATAATGTCCAACAGACCACACACATCAATATGGCTATTGCAGCCTTATTGATTTTGGTTACAGACTCAATAGCTATCAATGCATAGCCGATGACGAATGCAACCACCATAATTGTTACAAATGACATAGTATTATTAATAAAGGTTTGGTTAGTATTTTCTGGTTAGTACGGCAAAGGTAGTCATTTTTTTTGAAATAGAATAAAAAAAAACAAATATTTGTCAATTATAGACTGAAATACTTCTGCAAAGCTATAATCTCTGGCAAAAGCAACGCATTTTAGCACATAAAAATATAGTCAGCACTGATATGGCACACTCTCAACGATACCTTAACACCCATAGAATGGAGTAACCCAATCAATAACAACGGATTGGCAGAGAATATTTCATCGTATCTTGGCGAGAACTTTATGCGTGAGTTTAAGGATGCCGTAAAGGCAAAAATGGACGCAGGCA
>JAFPAS010000058.1 GCA_017424205.1 Prevotella sp.
ACGGACACCGTAACAAACAGCTCGAACTTGAACAGACACAATTCTACCCTACTAAGGAGCAGAAATCAACTACTCACGGCGATGACGTTCTTTATACAGGCACGACATACGGTTGCGGAACAATGCACGGATGGAACGGACAAACCTCTGTAATGTTTGAGGATGTACGCTCAAGAACATACTCACTCATTGCTACGGGCCCATTGCGCACTATCATCGAGACCGTAAACCGTGGATGGAGGGTAACTCCAGAAGCACGTCCTGTTGACGTACGTACACGATATATACTTTACGCTGGACATCGCGATGTGCTGGTAGACGTAGATTTCTCGCGCGATGTGGCTGACCTGCAACTCTCTACAGGCGTAACAGACATCGTCGGGTCAGAGAGCTTTACAGACAAAAATGGTCTGCGTGCATGCTGGGGAACAGCACTTGCAGGCAAGAACACCAAGGTGTATGACGTGCATACCGTCGGACTGGCAGTGTGCGTGCCAAAGAAATACTATGACGGCGACTCATACTTCACTAACGGAAAAGAAACTCTGCCAGACCAAGCTTACGTAGCCTTGTTAAAAACACGTACAGACAACCTCCACTATTGGTTTACTGCTACATGCGATATGGAGAACTTTGGATTCAAAGACAGCAAGGCTTGGTTTGACTATCTTAAGGAATGGAAGAAGGAGGTCTCTGCCCCAGTAAAAGTCAGCGTCATAAGAAACAAAAAATAAGATACAAGTAAAAAATAACATAAAGAATTACAAGACATGGAATCAGTATTCTCTTACATTATCGGCCTTGGAGCCGCTGTCATGATGCCTGTAATCTTCACCATCCTCGGTGTGTGCATCGGCATTAAGTTTTCAAAAGCCCTGAAGAGCGGTCTATACGTAGGTGTCGGCTTTGTCGGACTGAGTATCATTACTGCATTGCTCGTTGACACTATGTCGCCTGCTCTTGGCAAGGTAGTTGAGATTTACAACCTGAAGTTGCAGGTATTTGACATGGGATGGCCTGCTGCTGCATCAGTGGCTTACAACACTCTCGTGGGTTCGTTCATCATCCCTGTTTGTCTCGGTGTAAACCTCGTGCTGCTCCTCCTCGGATGCACACGCACCGTCAACATCGACCTCTGGAACTACTGGCACTTCGCATTCATCGGAGCGGTAGTATACTTCATGACTGACTCTGTGGCATGGGGATTCTTCGCAGCTATCATCTGCTACATCATCACTCTCGTACTCGCTGACGTGACAGCAAAGAAATTCCAGAAATTCTATCCAGGAATGGAGGGAATATCTATCCCACAGCCATTCTGCCAGGGTTTCATGCCTTTTGCAGTTGCTATAAACAAGGGACTTGACCATGTTCCTGGAATCAACAAGGTGCATATTGACTCTGAAGGTATGAAGAAGAAATTCGGTCTCTTCGGTGAACCTCTCTTCCTCGGTGTGCTTATAGGTATCATCATAGGTTGTCTTGCCTGCAAGGACTGGAATGAGCTTGTTGACAATATTCCTACAACACTGCAGATAGGTATCAAGATGGGTGCCGTAATGGAGCTTATCCCACGTATTACCTCACTCTTCATCGAGGGTCTGAAGCCTATCGCTGACGCTACACGCGAACTTATTGCAAAGAAATTCGGTGCAGACAAAGAACTTTATATCGGCATGTCTCCAGCACTCGTTATCGGACACCCTACAATTCTCGTAGTGTCACTGCTGCTCATACCTGTTACTCTCGTGCTCGCTGTAGTGCTCCCAGGAAATCAGTTCCTGCCACTCGCATCTCTTGCCGGCATGTTCTACGTATTTGCAATGGTATTGCCTTATACTAACGGCAATGTTCTTCGCTCATTCATTGTCGGACTTGTAGTAATTGCTATCGGCCTCTACTTCGTGACATGGATGGCTCCAGACTTCACCTCTGCTGCACACAGCGTAGCACAGGTTCATCCAGACGACAAGACCGTTCTGGTGCCTACAGGCTTCTCTGCCGGTGCTCTTGACTTCGCTTCAAGCCCACTCGCAATGCTCATCTACTCATGCTGTAAATATCTCCACTACATAGGAGCAGGCGTCCTTACTATCCTGACTATCGGACTTGTAGCATGGAACAGAAAGCGAATTAACAAAAAATAAACTGTAATAAAATAAAACAACATGAAGAAATTATTTGTAATTGCTGCCATGGCTCTATGTAGCCTCGGCGCTTCTGCTCAGCAGAATGTAAGCTTCCAGACAGCATGTCACCCTCGTGACGTAATGCACTACGACACAAAGACTCTCCGCGAGCGTTTCGTTATGGAGAAGGTTATGGCTGCTGATGAAATCAACCTCACTTACTCACAGTATGACCGTTTCATCTTCGGTGGCGCAATGCCAGTAAACAAAGATCTGAAACTTGAGAACTTCCCAGCACTCGGACTCTCTGTAGACAAGACTATCAAGGAACCTTATTTCCTCTACAACCGTGAGCTTGGTGTTATCAACTGTGGACTGGGCGAGGGTTCTGTATTCGTTGACGGAAAAGAGTATGTACTCGGTCCAAAAGAGGCTCTTTACGTAGGACGCGGACACATTGGCAAGGATAAGGATATCAACAAGGAGATTATCTTCCGTTCTAAGGACAGCAAAAACCCTGCTAAGTTCTATATCAACTCAGCTACTGCTCACAAGCACTACAAGACTCAGTGGGTTACTCTCGACGGACGTAAGGGCTCACTCAAAGCTGCAGTTTGGGGACCTGTAGGCACTAAGGAAGAGGCTAACGCACGTACAATCTACAAACTCATCGTACGCGATGCTCTGCAGGAAGGACCATGTCAGCTGCAGATGGGCCTCACACAGCTCGAACCAGGTGCTGTATGGAACACAATGCCTCCTCACACACACGGACGCCGCATCGAGGCTTACTACTACTTCAATCTCCCAGAGGGACAGACTATCTCACACGTTATGGGCGAACCACAGGAAACACGCAACGTATGGCTCCACAACGAGCAGGCTATCATGAGCCCAGAGTGGTCTATCCACGCAGCTTCTGGTACATACTACTACACTTTCATCTGGGGTATGGCTGGCGAGAACCTTGAGTATAACGACAAGGACGTAGTGCCAGTTATCGACATCAGATAATAGAATCTGGATAACAAACATTTAAAATAACAAGAGGTGATTTCTGTATCACTATAACATGAACATACGGAAATCACCTCTTATATTATAAACCTAGTTTCGCTTGCAATCAACTTGCAGTAGAGACAAGAAAGTTGAGCCAAATTCTTATTACTGCATTAAGCAACAGTAATGGCTTAACGACACAGGCTTGAAAAGCCAATAACTTCCAAAAAATAAATAAATTAACAACACACACAATATGAAAAAAATCTATCTTACACTGGCACTAATCTCATTGATAGCATTAGGCACAAACGCACAGGACAACAAGAAATACACCATTAAAGCCGGAGCTGGAATGTCGAACATCGTAGGCAGCGATGCTGACGGCGACATGAGATTCTCGTATAAATTAGGTATAACATACGACGTAGAGATTGCAAAGGACTTCTACATCATGCCTGGAATAGAATTCATAGCAAAAGGATTCGAAGATACGAACATGACATATCTGCAAGTGCCAGTACAGGCTGCTTACAGATTCAACTTAAACAACAACACCAACCTCGAACTGAAAGCTGGCCCGTACATCGCATACGGGCTCTATGGCGATGATATAAAACTTCTCGGAGGAAAGATAGGCGTATTTAGCGACAACGGACTGGAAAGGATGGATGCCGGCATAGCAGCAGGCGTTTCTCTTAACATATGCCGCTTCGTCATCGGATTGGAATATAGCCGCGGACTCCTGAAGCTCGACGATAGCTCAAGCATGTACAACCAAGCCTTCGGCATTACTGCTGGATACAAATTCTAAATCAAAAACGATATTAGTAAACATCAATCTCAATAAAGCAACCGCTTTAGGCTTGAATATGGAAAATACCAGATATTCAAACCCCTAAAGCGGTTGTTATTTTTTATTCAATCTGCGCTGGATGAAATCCTGATTTTACATCATTTATTCGATCTTACATCTGCACATTACGGGATATCGCCAATAGTTTCCTATAACTCCGCAATCCGCATGATACTATTTACTATGATTTTTTTAAAAAAATGAATATCTGCACCACAGTCGTAATATATTAAAATTCAAACTATTACAAACGTGCAGATGATATGCAGATGAGTACAGATGTAAATAGTATAAGAACAAATAGAGCAGACATCGCCATACTATATTTTCCCTCAAACTAAGGGTTTGCAGCATAATGACAAATAGAATCATTATCTTTTTTGTAGAGATTCCTGCGGTATCAATAGAAGATACCATTATTATCCATATGATACTACATCCTTAATCAACCAATATGACCGGAACAACAGTAAATATATTCAATAATATATATAAACGCTGAGCTACATCTCCTCAAAATATTACGCACATCCCCACATCATCCCTAAGACTGATAATTGCAGCCATCTGCATAGCATCTGCACAAGAGCAAACCCACTAATACCCAGAAAGTTACTAACCCCTGTGCAGATGTGCAGATAATCAGGAAAACAAAAAAAATAGTGGAGAGTATAAACAAACCATGTCAAGTTACCATAAAATCACCAATAGTTTATTTTATACCCTCCTGATAAACGGCCCTAACTATACTTTAGAGTTTTAATATACACTTTTAGCATATTATATATCGGTCCGTCCGGTTCTGCAACCTTTCTATATCGTACTACCTTATCTGTATCTTCATAAACATTAATTCT
>JAFPAS010000059.1 GCA_017424205.1 Prevotella sp.
GCTGGTGTTTGCGTTTGTATATAAAGTGGCAGTAGATGTCAGCGAAGAAAATCATTTGACTATTTAGCTGGAAAATATTAACGGTATAAAAACCACTATCACAATAATACATCAGAGAATATGGAAAAGGATAAGAAAAATAACGAAAAGCAGTCAAAGAAAATTATGCGCATGCTAAATGTGTTTGGATTTCTGTGGTCAATCGTCCTGTTTGCAATAGTCATATACCTGCGCTTAACCAGCGAGATACCAGCCCTTCTGATTTATCTTGGTATGGGCATAGTCTATCCGATAGGATTCTATGTGCTGCAGAAAGTGCTTGAACGTAGTCGTTGGAGCGCAGCACTTGAAGAGGCAAACCGTGAGTGTGAGGAAGAAGAGGAACGCAAGCCTGCCAGCAAGGAGAAACCAGAAATGGCATCACTGATAATAATGGCAGTCATTGCATTTATATTTGCTATAGGTAACACCTGGAGTATAGTCAGCACGATAATGGCAGACTATTCAAAGGGTCTTTCTATACAGAAATATCTGCCGCAGTGTGCCGATATGCTAACCATTATCTTGTGCTGCGTATTCATAGCAATCATAATATACAATGTGTCGAAAAGCAGAGTCTTTGATAACCGGAATACATTCTGTATCAGTTCAGTAGGCTTTGTTGTGCTTATCAATTCACTGCTGCAGATATACGAAATACTCGACACTAACGTTAATCTGGATTTTCGTCACCAGATGCCTTACATGTTATTCGGAATGTTTATTCTTTTCTTCGGCCAGCTGTTTGGCATTGCGGTAAAGATGAAGAAAGAACAGGAACTCACCATTTAATCATTTGCGCTAATGTCTATAATAGTAAACGTTGATGTGATGCTTGCGAAGCGCAAGATGACATCGGGAGAACTCGCAGAGAAGGTAGGCATCACACAGGCTAATCTCTCGATACTCAAAACCGGCAAAGCTAAGGCCGTAAGATTCACCACACTTGATGCGCTATGCAAGGCACTCGACTGCCAGCCAGGCGATATCTTAGAGTATAGAGAATAACAACGGCATACCAATCAAAAAGACAGCAGGAAAGTTCAATCACAAACAGTGAGCGAAACTTTCCTGCTGTCTTTTATGATTCTCTGAATAGATAATCTGAAGGCGCATTAAAGTGTAAAATATGTTAAACGCTTGCGTATATATTTTTTTTCACGTACCTTTGCAAAGACCTAAGAATGGTGCTGCAGACGCCTCATGCTGTCTGTATCGGCTTAAAAGGGAACACAGGTGAGAATCCTGGACAGACCCGCTGCTGTAATCTCCATTATTGCTGCTATCATCACATGCCACTGTTGCTTTCCGCTTGAGAGCTATGGGAAGGCGATAGCAGACGAGAGAAAGTCAGAAGACCTGCCATTTCTTTACATTTAAGTCTTATGCGCTCGTGGATAACGCGCAGTAGAGGCATGTACAGATCATTTGAAATATGTCAGTTAGAAATGCTTTCTTCTGGCATAATGTAAGCATGACGTGAGGTTGCTGGCATTGTTCCCTAAGAGGCCTTAATGGGTTCACGCCTTTTTTATCTCCAGTGCTCTCGTTTCAGACGAATATGTGCATAGCCGGTAATAATTTTATAATCACCTTTAACAAACAGAAAAAGTATTATGAAACAATGGCGTTTCGCCCAAAAAGCAATGCTTTTTGTCGGCATGCTGGCATTTACTGCCTGCTCAAGCGATGACGACGAACCAGTCGTAAAGAAATCAACAGTAACATTTGAAGAACCACTGTGGCTTCAGTATATCGACAGCCCGCAGTATTACGGTCCGCTCCTTTATGGCGATGGCACGTATTCATGGACAGACCCTGCTACGACTCTGACCTCAGAACTCAGCAATGACTATGCTGATGGTTTTTATTGGGGCGGTGGCATAGCTATCTCTAACTATATACATTCGTCTGCTCTGACCTCGGCAACCTATGAACAGCAGTTGGCGGTGGCAGCCTCAAACGGTTCGAAGAATTTCGCTGTGGCATGCTCACGTGCATATTTCTATTTCAAGGACAACAGCACTCATGTCATAGAAAGCATACGCGTGTCACCTACGGCTTACGTGCTTAATATCATAAAGAACGGCAACGACTTCTCTCAGCCGCTGACCGGTGCGTCTGACTATTACAGTGTCATTGCCACTGGCTATGTCGGCGATGTCGTTACGGGCAAGGTGGAGATACGTTTCGTTGATAACGGCGTGGTAGCAGAAGGCTGGCGCAATGTCTCGCTGGCGTCACTGGGACAAGTCAACAGAGTGGAATTTACCTATGACGGCAGTGACAAGGGAGCCTACGGACTTAATACTCCGCAGTATTTTGCTTTCGACGATGTAGTAGTTAATTAGTTTACGAGTTAACGAGTAGACGAGTAGACAAGTTATTGGTAACGTCAAAGCCGAAGGCTTCGCCAGCTTGAGCAGCGGACGTCAAACGAAGTAAGGGAGCAGCTCTTACCGTTTGGTGCGCGAACAGCGAATGCTGGCAACAGATAACCTTTAACCGTTAACCCTTAACCGTTAACCATTAACCCTTAACCCCTTAAACACTAATCCAGAAATATGTCCGCCGCTTTTTCTGCCCGCATTCTGCTTTTGATGCTTGCCGTCAGTTCTCCCTTGTGCTGCACCGTTGCGCACGAGGCAGAGCCTGACACCGTGCATGCTATTGAAGGCGTGACGGTTGTTGGCAGGAAAGGCCGCGACATCATACCAGGCGAGCGTCTGTCAGGCGAACGTCTCAAGGGGCTAAATACAGTCAGTGTGGCAGATGCGCTGCGTTTCTTCAGCGGCATGCAGGTGAAGGACTATGGCGGAGTGGGCGGCATAAAGACCGTCAATATTCGCAGCATGGGTTCACAGCATCTGGGCATATATTATGATGGAGTGGAACTGGGCAATGCGCAGAACGGGCAAGTAGATCTTGGGCAGTATTCCATGGATAACGTAGGTGAGGTGACAGTGTATAACGGCCAGCGCAGCGGCATCTTCCAGACCGCCAGCGACTTCGGCAGTGCCGGCACAGTATATATCGCCACCCGTCGTCCGTGGTTCGATAGTGGCGAGACCGACCATTTCCGTGCAAAGGTTAAATATGGCGCCAGTGACATGCTACGTGTGAGCGGAGTTTGGGAACATCGGTTCTCAGAACGTGTCACTTCGTCAGTGACAGCAGGTGTGCT
Source organism: Prevotella sp. (assembly GCA_017424205.1). Classification (GTDB taxonomy): domain Bacteria; phylum Bacteroidota; class Bacteroidia; order Bacteroidales; family Bacteroidaceae; genus Prevotella. Next base: position 3,224 of record JAFPAS010000059.1, read on the forward strand.
GACATCGAGCGGAAAATATAAGTTCCGCTACCGCCGAAAGAACTATGACGGCAGCACAGCCTATGACACTACGGCTGTAAGAGAGAATGGCGATGTACAGGCGGTACGTGCAGAAGCCAATATTTACGGACAGATACGGGGCGGCTCGTGGGGTGCGAAACTATATACTTACCACAGTACACGCGGCATTCCTGGGGCTATTGTCAATAACGTGTGGCGCAGAGGTGAACGACAGGGCGATAGTAACACATTCTTGCAAGGATGGTGGCAGCGCAATATGTCTGACAAATATAGTATGCGCATACTTGCGAAACTGGCGTCTTACCGCACGCATTATGTCAACCGCGACACTACAACGCAGATGGTAGACAACAGATACCGCCAGGAGGAATTTTATCTCTCCACTTCGCACATGGCAGAGATATGCCGTGGATGGAATGTCTCGGCATGCTATGATATGCGATGGAGCCACCTGTGGTCTGACATGTCGCCATGCTATTATCCAACACGCCTGCACAATCTCTTCTCTGTCGCTACCTCTGCCGATTTGCGCTGGGTGAAGTTACAGGGTAGTATACTGCTGAATATTGTCGACGATAAACTAAAAGACGGACCCGACCAGTCGCTGCTGACACGCTGGACGCCTGCTGTTTTCGTGGCATGCTATCCATTCGGTACACCAGCATTCTCTTTACGTGCATATGCGAAACGCAGTTTCAGAATGCCTACCTTCAACGACCTCTACTATGCTGATATGGGCAATTCGGCTTTGCGACCGGAGACAGCCACACAATATAATATCGGTGTGTTATACGAACGCCAGTATCGTGGTGGCATGCTGCAGAGCATGCGTCTGCAGGCCGATGCCTATCGGAATTATATCGACGATAAGATTACAGCTTATCCTAAGGGACAGCAATTCCGGTGGACAATGATGAATCTTGGCAAGGTGCGTATCACTGGTACAGACATTTCTGCCGACGCTACGCTGCGACTTCCTGCAGGTATCGCCATGACAACAAGGTTGCAGTATACATATCAGGATGCACGCGACGTGACTAATCGTAATGACTCCTACTATAATGACCAGATAGCTTATATACCGTATCATTCGGGTTCGCTCATGCTCGGCATGAAATGGTGTAGATGGTCGGCCAACTACTCGTTTATATACACCGGATTAAGATATTCGCAGCAGGAGAATATCTTGTATAACCGCCTGCAGCCGTGGTATACATCTGATCTTAATATTATGCGCACCCTGACGCTCGGCAAGACGCTAATGCGTGTGACGCTTGAAATAAACAATCTCTTCTCGCAAGACTATGATGTCATTCTCAACTACCCTATGCCAAAGCGCAACTGCGCTATTTCGCTCGATATTGATATGTAGCATACTGCTGACAGTGTGCTCATGTCGTGACGACGAATATATATACCCTATGCAGGACGATGTTATCGGCCAGCAGACACATGGTGCAGGTTGGACAGGCATGTATGTGCTTAACGAGGGAAATATGGGGTCAAACAAGTGTACGGTGGACTATCTTGATCTTTCTTCTGTTGACGGACAAATACATTATCAACGTAATATATTTGCGGCAAGAAACCCTTCGACAGTGAAGGAACTGGGCGATGTGGGAAACGACATGAAGATATATGGCTCACGTCTGTGGATTGTGGTTAATTGTTCTAATAAGGTTGAGGTGTGTAGCGCTGACTCTTGTCGCCGCATTGCACAGATTAATATCCCCAACTGCCGATATCTTGCCTTCGATGGCCGTTATGCCTTCGTGTCTTCTTATGTCGGACCTGTACAGTCTTCCACATCTTCACAGTTGGGCAGAGTGTACAAAATTGACACCCTGACCCTTGAGAAGGTCGACTCTGTTGTTGTGGGTTACCAGCCGGAGGAAATGGCTGTAGCAGACGGAAAGCTTTATGTGGCAAACTCTGGAGGATACCGGCAGCCAGTATATGACAATACCGTGTCGGTTGTAGATATCGCCACCATGACAGAAGAACGGCAGATTCGTGTGGCAGACAACCTGCATCGTGTGCGCAAAGACCGATACGGACAGTTATGGGTCAGCAGTCGTGGCAATAAACGTGATGTTGCACCACGCCTCTATTGGCTTTATCCAGACGAGGCAGGAGTGATGCGTGTCGGAGGAAGTATTGATGCCGCTGTTTCTGATATGTGCATCGTGGGCGACTCTCTCTATTATGTTGGTACGACTTACAACGAACTGACTATGACCTCCAGTCGCAGCATGGGCATTATAAACGTGGCAACGCGTCAGCCTGTCGAGACAACGCTGTTTGCTGCGCCGCAGATTCAGCAGATGACAAGACCATACGCTATTACTGTCAATCCTTATGACAAATCGTTTTTCCTGACTGACGCTAAGAACTATGTCTCAAGCGGAGAACTGCTGCATTTCGCTGCTGATGGAACCTTCCTATGGAAGACGCAAACGGGTGATATACCATCGTGCATGGCTTTCGCTGACGGAGCAGTAGCAGCACCTCCAGTTGTCACTCCTCCTGTTTCGCAACACGACTCGCGCTACATACTTGCAGTCGATGAGTATGTGCCGGCACCAGGGCAGCATGTCAATATGCTTCCGATGTATTCAGACGGTGATACGGCTGACGATATGGTGCGGAAATGTACAGAAGCTATCGCAAACAACCGTCGCGGAATGGTAACGCTGGGTGCC
>JAFPAS010000004.1 GCA_017424205.1 Prevotella sp.
CCGCTGCTGATGGCAGAAGTATATGAATGTTCTATCGCCCAAAGGTGCGTGTCGCTTTTGCTGCCGGCTATTGCCTTGCCTTGAATCAGCTGCGGGTCGCTAAGATGCAGGCTTATATTGCTGGCGGTCATGCTGGTGACGGTGCCTTTGAAAAGTATGGCACGTGTTGCGTCAGGTTTCTCTGTCGCGCGGAATCTGTAGAGTATGATGCTGTCGCCAGCTCTGAAGTTTGCCTCTGTCCTGCTGTCAGTTTTCAGTGTCAGGTCTTGCACGCCAGAGAGAGTCTGTTCAGGTGGCATGCATATGATAATCTCTCCCTGTGTCAGCTTATTTTCGAAAGGCATGTTCCAAATGTCAGCCATGCTGTGTGTCACGCCCTCTTGTGCTCCGATGCAGCTGATAGCCTGTTCGCGATGAATGAATGTCGTCATTCGGCAGAAATAGTCCTGTTCTGTCGGTGTGAGCCGCTGCAGAGGTGCTAATATGTGCGACAGTTCTGGCAGTATGTATTTTGTGTAGAAGGCGTTGTCGAGTTTCCTTTCGTTGATGGTATCAGGTGTGAGCCGTTGCAGCATGTCGCGGGTGAATCCTTCGCGTGCAAAATATACTGCACTTGCAACGATGCGGTTTCGGAGCATCAGAGCCTCGGCAAGGAGCTGCTGGTAGTAGCTGACCATGAGCAGTCCGTCGGGCAGCGGATAGCGTGAGTACATCAGGCGCATATCGAGTTTGCCGTTAGGGATGTCGAAATTATAGTGCATCACGGCGAAGTATAGCAGCAGCTGCACATAGTGGCTCTCCGTCTGGAATGCCCCGTATTGGTTTTTTATGTGGCGTTCGAGACAGAAATTCTTGCCCGACTTCTGCTCTACCAGCATCAGCATGTCGTCAGTCATAAGATCGGCACGTCCCTGCAGTCCGAGTATCGGGCAGAGAAATGACGGCTCGAGCACGAATGCTGCACTGCTATTGCGCTCTGCCGTCTGCTGCTTTATCTCTTTTACGATGCTTATGATGTTCTGTGCTTGCTGGCGGCATTGTTCCTTATAGATTGAGTTGCTGAAATCAGGACAGGTGGCGTAGGTCAGCGCGTCAGTGGCGAAGTGCTGCTTCAGCGTGTTGCGCCATATCTCTTCTGCTGGGCTGCCGTCATTGTGCAGTGCGGCATCGAGCACATCGCCAGCATAGTTACCGAGAATTATAGCCTGGCTGTTGGCCGATGGTTTCATGCGATTGACGAGATATGCCAGCGGGTGATGGCCGTAGTCAGTGAAGCATGCTGCGACAGACGAGATGTCAAGCAGATAGTCAGGCTCTAATATTACGAACTTTGCTGACAGAGCTGCGGCATCATTCTCGCAGACATCAACGAGTGATAGTGTCATGCCGTCGCGTATGATATGCTTCAGCATAGCCTGGTTGTCGTCGAGAATGAGCTGGCGTGCTGGCGTGCCATCTTCCGGTCTCACTGTTATGCTTCCCTCTGTCTTTAATGCTATGCAGCGCATATGCTTGAAGGTGATGCGTCTTGCCTTGTCCTTCGGACGTCCTTCTGTAGGGATCAGGCCTGTCAGTGTTGCTGGAATCCTCGTCGATGATATGGCTGATATGAACACTGCAAGCGCACGGCAGTCATAGAGTATTTCACATTCTTCTCCTTTGCCAGCATTCGCTGTTCGCGCACCAAACGGTACGAACTGTCTCCGTACTTCGTTTGACGTTCGCTGCTCATGCTGGCGAAGCTCCGCTTTTCCGTTCCGTCTCATCCGTTGTATCTCCATTGTGTCGTATGCGGAGATATTATGCTTGCGGCACAGATAGTCCACTTGTGCAAAGAGACTTCCGAACCCTTGTCGGCTTTCTTTTAAGGCTTCACGGCAAGCCAGCACAAGAGTCTCGTGCAAGTGCTGCCGGCGTGTGTCGTCAGGCATGTCAGAGTGTCCCGCCACCCATTCCGTGCGGCGGTATAGCTCTTCATACACTGATGCGTCAGTATATGTCTCTGCTTTCTTGCTTTCTGTCTCGATCATTCTGTCAGCCTGCTGAAATAAGTTATTATCTCCTCCCAAGTCTTGAAGTGCTCTGAGCCATATTCTATTGTTGTTGCCATTGCATCATGCGGCTTATGAGACGCTATGTAGTAGTCGCCGTAAAGCATTTCTGGCGTGTTTGTGAATATTATGTGGTCGTGTCCCAGCACGCCGACATATTGCTTTATCCATTCTGTCACGGCGGCATAATGTTCTGTATTGTTAGTGGGAGAGTGCGCCACGAAATATACAGCGTATCTGTCAGCAAGCGCTTCTACAGCTTTCAGCATTGACGATGCCGCCTCCATGCGTCGGTCGTGGAGAGTTTCAAAATCAATGTATACTGTCTCACGCTGACGACCTTCCTGTTTGTCGTCTATCCATCGCACGACAGGTATGAGCGAGTGTAGCGCCACACTGTCTACAAGTTGGTGACCGCCATGAAAAGTGATGCCCTGCGAATAGTGCTCAAGAAACATCTCACGGGTATGAACTATCGGGTCGTTGTCGCCGAACAGCCCCCAGACACGTTGTTGTTCCTCAGTCGGTATGTCATCATGCCCTTCATATACAAATCGTCGCTCTGTGGTTTCGCGATATTCCTTCACTATGGCTTTCGTCACTATAAGTTCCTGTACACCGTCAAGGCGCGGGTTGCGGAAAGTCAGTTTGCCGATCATGCCGTGGCTTCCCATTGTCTCGCCCATTTCAAATGCCGGATTTACGAGTATGCGGTCGTAACCATGCAGCTGCTCTGCCATCATGCCGCCCATAGAACTGCCTATAATCAGATCGGGCTGTTCGCTCTCGCAGATGCTCTGCAGCAGTTCCAGCGCTTCGTGAGGATGTATGGGCAAATCGGGAGCCACGACCGTGGCAGAGGGCAGAATCGTGCGCAGCAGTGTCACGGTGCCAGATTGTCCGCTTGATGCGAAGCCATGCACATATAGTATCTTCTTGCCCTTCATTATGTCGGGCCATGTCTTTATGTATTCGTTTTTCTGCATTTTTCTTGTGTGTGTATGATTTCTTTCATAATCACGCTATGCCTAGACGGCCTCTCTGTCGGGTGCTGACGAGGTGGGTCATAGTTTGATAGATGCCTGTATCAGTATGTCTGTCATGCGGCTTCCACTGATTTCCTGTGCGCCCGATGAAATAGTATTACGGTCGAAATATTTTAGCGTGGAGCATCTTATAGCCAATGTTATATTCTTGCTGATGTCTGCTTGTGCCATCAGACTTGCACGGCAACCGTGTCCGTATGCCATGAATGTTGTTGTAGCATACTTTACAGAGCGGTCTGTCAGATACAGACGTGCAGCGTAGTCAGAGGTGTTGAAATATGCTATGCTTCCCCATAGTGACAGACGGTCTGACGTATAACCCGCAGCTTGCGATGCTGCAACTCCGCAGTCTCTGGATGTTGGGATAAAAGTACCGTGTAACTGACTGATATATGTTATATTGCCTGTGGTATGTTTGCATAGCATGCGTAGCGTGTGCTGTGCTGTTCCGTCTATATTATTAGAGAAAGCCGGCATTGCGCTGGCCTCCTCTGCCACAGCCTGTTCACGATAACGATAGCGCATTGATGCTGTAGTGCTGCCGTGAGTGTATGCAGCTATCATGCAGGCATCGAACGACCGCGATGGCTTGTCGTATCCGTAGCGCGCCCAGGGATGGTAGGCGATGTCGGCGTATGCTGATAGTGTGATACGTGGTGTCAGCGTTGCGGTTGCTCCAGCATATACTCCGCTTTCGTTCTGCCCGTTACTCATGTCACCGAATGTCTTCGCCATAAGGCTCTGAAATCTGTAACTGTAGTATCTC
>JAFPAS010000060.1 GCA_017424205.1 Prevotella sp.
AGGTCTGGAGAAACGAGGTCTCTATCTTGATGAGACAATCATGCGCATGTGCTACACTCACAAGCGCCTGTTCGCCACACTGGCTGCAAATCTCATCAATGAGGGCGATAAAGCTCGTGCAAAAAAGGTGTTGGAATACATGAATCAGGTTATGCCAGAATATAATGTACCGACAAACTATTTCTCGGGCGGCATGGATATCGCAGGCTGCTATATACTTCTTGGAATGAAAAAAGAGGCAGTGCGTATCATCAGCGGTATGTGGAAGGAAGCAGTGCAGTATATGCATTGGTATAACGACATGACCCCATCTCGTTTTGCCATGTCTCAGCAGGAGTGCGTAACGCAGATATATATCATGCAGCGACTCTACGAACTTGCTGTAGATGCTGATAAGAAGCTTGCAGAGCAGTATGTCGACGAATTTACCAATGTCGTCGGAGCATACCAAGCACGAGGCGGACAGCTTCCTGAATAAATAATCTAGGCACATGTGCAGGCAGGTGCGGGGCGAGCCATTCTCCCCCGCCTCTGCCTGTCATTCTACCAGTTTTTTCAAGTAAACAGATGATAATCGAACAACCGTCAAAATGGCTTCGCTGGCTCTATCCTAAAGCCCTGTGGCGTATGGACGAGAACGACCATTCTGTCTATCTTACATTCGATGACGGACCGATACCAGAGTCAACACCCTTCCTGCTCAAAACCCTGCGGGAGTTTGATGTCAAGGCTACATTTTTTGTCGTAGGCGACAACGTAAGGAAATACCCAGAACTCTATCAGCAGATTCTTGACGAAGGACACCGTGTAGGAAACCATACATTCAACCATATTGGCGGAGCACGTCATTCAATACGTACATACGAACGCAATGTGCGGCAGTGTGACGAACTCATACATTCCGATCTCTTCCGCCCGCCACACGGATGGATGCGTCCTACCCAGTATCATCGCTTCAAGAATAAATACCGTATAGTCATGTGGGACCTCGTAACACGTGACTATTCCCGCATGCTCTCAGCATATGATGTGGTGCGCAATATCCACCGTTACACCCGCAATGGGTCTATCATAACATTCCACGACTCACTCAAGTCTATTGATAAACTTTATTTTGCACTTCCTGCAAGCCTTCGCTACCTCAAGTCGCAAAACTATGAGTTTAAGGTGTTCTGACCCCTGCTCCGTACGGAATCTTTTCGTTCCCACTGTCGCCAGAGACTGGATGACATCATGAAGCCAACTTGCTTTGCTTGCCTTTTGTAGTGAATATAAAGAAATAAATCCTCAGAAAGTTAAATGTCTTTCTGGGGATTTATTATTTCTTCTCTTCCTCTTCCCCTTCTTTGCATCTCTATACAACATGACCTGTGCATGAAGGGAAGACAGGTTGCAGGCTTAACTTGTGTTAAATGTAAAGTGGAAAGTAATGGTGTGTCGTTGTTTTTTTGTATTTTTGTGCAATAATGTGTACGGACATACGCTGCATGCTGCATGTGGCGGCAAAAACAAGATATAAGAATATGACAAACGAGAAGAACCCGCTGATGATGCCTTATGGCACGCCGCACGACACCGCACCGTTTGGTAAAATCAGCATTGCCGACTTTGAGGAGGCTATGCTTGAGGGTATACGGCGTGACAATGAGCAGATAGAGAGAATATGCTCTGACGAAGCGGAACCGACGTTCGACAATACGATAGTGCGTGTTGACGACGATACAGACCATTACTATGATTTGCTTGAGAGAGCGACAACGATATTTTTCAATCTGCTTTCGGCAGAGACAAATGATGAGATGGAGGCGCTGGCGGAGAAGATGTCGCCAGTGCTCACTAAGCACTCTAACGACGTAAGGCTGAATGCGACACTCTTCAGACGTATAAAGCACGTGTATGACGCATATCAACGTGCCGACAGCGGAGTCAGGGAGCTGACAGCCGAGGAGCAGACGCTGCTGGAGAAATGCTATGACGGCTTTGTACGCTCTGGCGCTCTGCTGGATGAGGCTGGCAAGGAGAGGCTGCGTGCGCTTAGTGAAGAGGCAAGTCTGCTGTCGCTACGGTTCTCACAGAATCTGCTGAAGGAGAACAAGGCGTATACGCTGCATATCACAGACGAGAAACAGCTGGACGGCCTGCCGCAGACAGCCATAGAGGCTGCCGCACAGGCTGCGCGTGACGCACAGACGGAGAGAGAAACCGGAGTGGGGGAGAATGCGAGCGGTGGCGAAGCTGTGGATGCCGGCAAGGCATGTGATGCCATAGGCAATGATGGCTGCGGATGGATATTCACGCTTGACATGCCTTCTTACTCTCCATTCATGACATACTCTACTCAGCGCGAGTTGCGAAAGCAGATGTATATGGCGCGGAACACGGTATGCATGCATGATAACGGCGAGAACAACCTGGCGGTGTGTCAGCGTCTGATAAATATAAGAAGGGAAATAGCCCAGCTGCTGGGGTATGAGACATACGCTGACTATGTACTGAAGCACCGTATGGCAACGAATATAGAGAATGTCTACAGCCTTCTTGACAGCCTTGTTGATGCTTATAAGCCTACTGCGATGCAGGAGCGTGAGGAGCTTGAGGCGATGGCGCGCCGTATGGAGGGCGAGGATTTTGAGATGAAGCCATGGGACACGGGATATTACGCACACAAACTGCAACTTGAGAGATATAATCTTGAC
>JAFPAS010000061.1 GCA_017424205.1 Prevotella sp.
ATAGTCTTGCAGAGGCGGTCTTGGAACAGGCGTGCCTCTGCCACTGGCGAGTCGACATTTATTATTGCGAATGCATACCAATGTCCGTCGCTACCCTGAATATAACCTGCGAGCGATGAGGCCCCGATGGTGGTCATAGTGCCAGTCTTGCAGAAGATTCTATTGCGATATTCTGCCTGAGAGAGTCTTGAAAGCATTGACCCGCGTCGCCCTCCGCCTGGCGTGGCAAGTGCATCGTTGATGAGATAATTGCGGAGCTCTTTGTCAGCATATGCATATCGAAGCATATAGACGAGCGAAGAGGCGGTGAGCCGATTCTGCGGCGACAGTCCACTGCCATCCTTAAAGGCATACTGCTGTCGTATCATTACGCTATCGTTCTGCCAAATCTTACGCCAGAAACGCTCTGAAGCATGCTGTATGTTCCATTTCTGCTGTCCGTAGGCAAGCTTGTGTTTCATGTCGAGATGAAATAGTACAGCCTCAGCACGAATGTTAGAGCTATTTCTCATCATCGGTATGATAGCATCCTGCAAGGTATTCTCCATTGTCCCTATTACCATATACTTGCCTTGCGGCTTTACAGAGTTATCTTTTCTGAAGGTGACGCCGGCAGTTCGGAGAGTATAGAGCAAGTGGCTGTTAACAAACCTGCTGCCTTTCAGCAGTAGCGGTGTGCGATTGTAGGGTATATCCCACGACTTTGCCGAAGGATGGCCGAGGAGTCTGTCTTTCAGGGCGAGATTGACGTAGACCTGTCCGCGTACATGACGTATGCCCTTTGCTCGCAATTTCTCACATAGCGGCAGAAGCGTTTCTGCTACGGGATCAGCCTCTGCGTTAAGCAATAGTGAGCCAATAAGCGTGTCGTTTCTTACCGTTCCCTTAATGCTTAGCGTAGTCTTGTACTTATGGTTCATGCCGAGCATTTTCAGAGCGGCAATGGCGGTAGGAATCTTCATGCATGACGCAGGAACCAGCGATAGTCTGTTCTGATAGAAATATGTAGTTTGCTGCGTTGTAAGATCATATACCTCTACAGCTATATTTTTCTTGTCAAGACGTGTCGGCAGTGTCATAAAGTTATCAATGCGTGCTGTCATGCCGTTCGTCATATCCATTTGCTGATATGCAGACACAACCTGGGGCGCACGGTCTTCATTCCGATTGCTGTCAATCATGCCGTCTATCAGCGATATGAGCCAGCTGAACAAGGCGATAATGCCGACTACAGCATAATAAATAGCAATGCCGACTGCCGCCAAAGCTGCAATCAGCATCGCTACACGTCCCCATCGGATGCGATATCTCTTTTTACTCATTAATATATAAGCTATTAGTTGACAAGTAAACGAGTTAACAAGTAGACGAGTTGCTTGACAACGACACCCCTTAACCGTTAACCATTAACCATTAATCCCTTATAGCGTCTCTGGCAGAGTGAACAGCCGTTGTGCATTAGAACCTTTGATTAGTATGCACCTGTCAGCAATCTGTTCTGCGTTGATTGCGTGTTTTACCTCTTCAACATCCGAGAACTGACGATAAGGATGTTCGATGCGTGCAAATTCGCTGCCCACGAGCCATACATTTTCTATGCCCGTAGTCTTTATAATATCGACAATCTTTTGATGTTCAGTCTCCGACACATCTCCCAGTTCTCCCATGCTTCCCAGAATCATCATTTTGCGGTCGGCCTTCATCATAGCAAAATTATTCAGTGCAGCAGCCATTGATGTAGGGTTAGCATTGTATGCATCAACCACAAGACGGTTTCGTTCGGTAACAGTAAGCTGTGAGCGATTGTTTGACGGAGTGTATGTTGCCAGTGCGTGGCATATCTGTTCGTCACTCAGTGCGTAGCTGACACCAATAGTAGCTGCTGCCAGCATATTGTATATGTTATAGTCGCCGATAAGTTTTGTATTGACAAGATTGTCTGCTCCGCCTTTTCTTCGCCATGTGAAACTAAGGAATGGAGCACACTCTCTGACCTCGCCGCACACAAGGAGCTCAGCGTCAGGCTGTGTGCCATACTTCACAAGTGTCAAGCCGTCAGCAATGGCTTTCAGATACTGATTCTCGGCATGTATGAATGCTGTGGCGCTGTTGTGACGCAGATAGTCGTACAGCTCGCCCTTGGTTCGGACGACACCCTCGAAGCTGCCGAATCCGCCAAGATGAGCGCGTCCGACGTTAGTAATTAGTCCGCAGTCTGGTTCGACGATATCGACAAGAGTCTTTATTTCGCCAGGATGATTTGCACCCATCTCTATGACAGCTATATCGTGTTCTGCCGTCAGCTGGAGCAGTGTTTTTGGCACGCCTATATGGTTGTTCAGATTACCTTGTGTATAGAGCACGTTATATTTCTCTGCCAGTACAGCAGCAATAAGCTCCTTGGTTGTTGTCTTGCCGTTGGTGCCTGTTATGCCGATGATTCGTGTACCGAGTTGCTTGCGGTGATGATGTGCCAGCTGCTGCAAGGTGGTTAGCACATCGTCGGTCTTGATGATACGGCTGTCAGGCTCGTCGCAGCCGACGAGTTCGTCGACGACTGCATAGC
>JAFPAS010000062.1 GCA_017424205.1 Prevotella sp.
GCTTGAAATTGCTGAGGTGCAGCTTATTTTATGCAAAAATAATGCAAACCGAATGCAATTAAGCACGCTTGAAATTGCTGAGGTGCAGCTTATTTTATGCAAAAATAATGCAAACCGAATGCAATCAAGCACGCTTGAAATTGCTGAGGTGCAGCTTATTTTATGCAAAAATAATGCAAACCGAATGCAACCAAGCACGCTTGAAGTTGCTGAGGTGCAGCTTATTTTATGCAAAAATACCAAAAATCTCCGAGAAACAAGCAAAAAGAGCAGGAAAATTTGGTTAATTCAATAAAAAGCAGTAATTTTGCACCCGCTTTATGCAATTAATCGTATAAACTAAAAAGAAAAGAAAGTAAAATGAAAAAAGGTATTCATCCAGAAAACTATCGCCCAGTAGTATTCAAAGACATGTCAAACGGCGATATGTTCCTCTCTCGCTCTACTTGCAAGACAAACGACACTGTAGAGTTCGAAGGCGAGACTTATCCAGTTGTGAAGCTTGAAATCTCTAACACTTCACACCCATTCTACACAGGTAAGAGCAAGCTCGTTGATACTGCAGGTCGCGTTGACCGCTTCATGAGCCGCTATGCTAAGCTGAAGAAGTAATCTGACCGAACCATATAACACTACATATATGGATTTTGCCCGCACGTAGTTGCATATACGTGAATGGTGCTAAAGCCAAAATGAGATGCCTGAGGTGAAAGCCTTGAGCATCTCATTTTTCTTTTTAAAACATCTAAAAACAAATAACACTTCCATAAGAAAACACACTGAGTTTTCTTATGTTTTTATTCTCCAATACTCTCTTTTTACCTATCAGACAGCAGAAAACCTTTGCCAAACAAGCAAAATTTGTTGTTCCAGAAAGAAAAACACCTCAAATAGTCGGCTTACTCAGTCTGTCTCGCACAGTCATTAAGAGCAGTTTAAAATTTAAAAGACTGCGAATGACATCGCCATTCACTGCTTCTCATATTCTCTCAAAACGATTTTTTCTTCACTTGTTATTCTAATCAACTGAGTAACAAACAATTACATACAAACTAATTTCCTTGCGATATTTCTGCTCTTACTGTCCGAAAAAATCTACAGACGATTCTCGTGAGGGAAAAACATGCTGAGTTTTCTAAAATCATGTGCGCTCGTTTCTCGTGCAAGAACCCATCTGCAGACATACAGCAAGGTGTCTCGCAATCATAATCGGGCAGGCAGCTGCACTCTGACGAAAATATCTGGCAACGGTGGAAGTCTATCAATACGATGGCAGGATATGCCGCCAACTGTTCTGTGTTAAACAACGTTAACTGCTATTGACAACATCCATGCCTGTGCGTAATAAAGGGCAAAGGAAGCAGAAAGGAGCAATCCGTGGTCAGGAGAAAAAGACTAAATCCGCTACAAGTAACGCTCTGCCCTGCCCTCATACAAATAGACATAACAAAATAAAAACAACACACATAACAGCAAAATGAAAAAACTACTGACTGTCATTACCGCACTTCTGGCATTCGCCTCTGTTTCGGCGCAGACTGACGTGCAGACCGAGAAAAAGAAAACACGCACAGCCTATCTGCATGGGCCTATCTACGACTCGTTTACGAAGGCTGCTATCGATGCGAAGATTATACTCATGAAGTCCGACTCAACCATTGTCGACAGCACCAGAATCACCCGCAGCAAGAAAGAGGATTTTCGAATCAGAGATAACTTCTTCGCTTTGAAGGTGCCGCTGCAGCGCGAGAAGTATATCCTGCTGATCACTGCCGACGGATATGAGGACCAGACAGTCAATTACGAACTGCGCCCCATACGCAATAAGCAGGCATTCGTAATACCTGAAATACTGATGAAACGCTCCATACACCGCACCGTCGACCTCGACGGCGTCGAGGTGGTGGGCACACGTGTGCAAGTGGCATACCGCGGCGATACGATTGTCTACGATGCCGCTGCCTTCAATCTGCCCGAAGGTTCTATGCTCGACGGACTGATACGCCAGATGCCGGGAGCAGAACTCAAGGACAACGGCGATATATATGTCAACGGAAAGAAGATAGACTATCTGACGCTAAACGGCGAAGACTTCTTCAAGGGGAAGAATCTTGTCATGCTCGAGAATCTGCCTTACTATACGGTGAAGAACGTGAAGGTTTATAACAAATCGACCGAGAGGAGCGAAATGCTGGGCAAGGATATAGAGAAGCGCGACTATGTGATGGACGTCAGTCTGAAACGCGAATATGCAAAGGGGACACTCGCCAATGCTGAGGTCGGAATGGGCACGGAAGACCGATGGATGGCAAGACTCTTCGGACTGCGATACACCGATCTGACACGCATTGCTGTGTTCAGCAATCTGAACAACGTCAACGAAACGCGCAAGCCTGGCAGCGACGGAGAGTGGTCGCCGAAGAAGATGGAGCGCGAACTCCAGACAACCCGACAGGCTGGCATGCATATGGAGACGAAGAACAAGAAACGTAACATGACCGAGAAATTAGACTTTACTCTGGAATGGAGCGACCGCCATAGCAATACGCGTGACATAAAGGAGACCTTTGCCGATGCGGGAAACATTGTAAGCAAGAAGAGTTCGCTACGCTCTACTGATGAGTTCGACATGCATTTTTCGAACACATTCTACGTCAAATGGCTACATTCCCACATCACGGCTGACTACACTCAGGGCAGCCGCACATGGACTAACCGCGACTCAACCTACCGCAACGCGCCCGTAAACAACAATCTCGACAACGGACTCACAAAATATAAAAGACTGAATGCCTTCGGTGTTTTAGGTTACAACAACGTGTTCGAGACTGGAGATATATTCTCCATTCAATATAGTCCTCGAATAACGATTAACAAGCCTGACAAGGGATATAAACTCGAACAGACATACTATAAC
>JAFPAS010000063.1 GCA_017424205.1 Prevotella sp.
GCACAGGATTCTGACAGCGGCATTAGACAACAGCGGCATCGGCGAGGAACGGATAGCGCACATGAAGAAGATATTTCCTTGATACCAGCATGATAGGATTCATATTTTCGCGACAGAGCGATGAGACACTGATGCTGCGGGCTGCACGAGGCAGCGAACGGGCATTCGAAGAGCTATACAGCCGCTACGCGCTGCGTCTGAAAGGATTCTTCTGCCGTCAGAATTCCTGCCGCCATCTTGCCGACGATCTTACGCAGGATGTCTTCCTAAGGGCATACGCTGCTCGCCACACATGGCGTGAGGGCAAGAAGGTGGAGCCATGGCTGTTCTCTATTGCCTATAATCTGTGCCGTAATACATGGAGGCATCAGCAGGTGGAGAGCAGATGGACAGAAGAAAACGAGCAGACGGGTGCAGATGGTGCTATCATGCCAAGCATAGAAGTAGAATTAGACTGTGCCACACTTGACCGTGCGCTGCATGAAATACTCGAATCGCTCAGTGACGAGAGCCGCATGTTGTTTTCGCTTCGCTATGAGGAAGAGCAGAGCATAGCCGTAATTGCAGGCATAATAGGCATTCCAGAAGGGACAGTCAAGTCGAGGCTGCATAAACTTATTAACAATATTAAAATCCAACTGAAGAGATATGAAGATTAACGAACGTGAGATAGCAGAGTCAGCCAGAAGACTCAGAGATACGGAGAACGACAAGCTGCGCATTAAACCATGGCGTCGCAGACGGATGGCTATACCATCGTGGGCTGCTTTTATTCCTGCTGCAGCACTGCTCGGATTCTTCTTCGGGGTTCAGTTTGGAGAGAAACGACAGACGGAAGATGTGCTGGCTATGGCAAAGACGGATACGGTCTATATCAAGGAAATAGAACGTGTGACAGAGCGCGATACAATATATCGCAATATCCCAGCAGTCAGCAGGAGGGAGACGGCCCCAGCTAAGGTTCTGACAGGCGTGCCAATGTCGGATGACGGCATACGTTACGAACTGCTTGTGATGGAATAGGGTGAAACTAAATATTGGCGTTAGTGACCTTAATGCTGAAAAACAAATTTCATGGTGACTGTTTACGACCTTATAGTCGTGAGCAGTCACTATATTTTTAGGTATGCTTTTGTCTTATATAGCTATGGTTTAGGTTAGTGTGGCTGTTATTTCTCCGTTCTGGATATACGAGTTTTGTGCATAGCTTGCAGTTTCTTGTGCTATTGTTCTGTTAACTTCGGTTAAATTCCAGCCCTCTCTATCTGCAATAAATAAGTTTTTTCGTATTTTTGCATTTATGCACATGTGGGTTAACGCTATGGCTCATAGAGCGTAGCACATGGCTGAATGTTTCGTAAGGGAAATAGGTAAAATGGAGAAGCTTATACTTGTCAATTCCTGTATGCGAGCCGAATCGTGCACGAGAAGGCTTATGGAACGTGCCAGAATGTTGCTGGCTGAACGCTATGATATAGAAGAGATTGATGTGAATGCCGTGGCGCTGACTCCTGTCACTCCAGAGATTCAGAGTGAGAGAAGTGCAGGAAAAGTTGCGGAGCATATTGTTTCTATGGCGAGGCGTATTGCTGCGGCTGACAGAATCGTCGTGGCGGCTCCTTTCTGGGATATGAGTTTCCCTTCTGTCCTGAAAGTTTTCATAGAGAATATGTCGTTGTATAATGTGACATTCGCCGACAATGGCAAGTCGTGCGTGGGGCTATGCAGATGTGAGCGCATGCTGTATGTCACCACGCGGGGTATGGATATCAAGACAGGCTCTGCTCTGGAGCAGGGTAGTACGTATCTGCAGGCCCTTTCTGCTCTATGGGGATGTGGCGAAGTGATAACTGTGGCAGCTCATAACCTTGACTATTGTACGCCAGAGGAGAAGGAGGCGAGGCTTGCAGAAGCTGAGCAGAAGCTTGCTGAGCTGTGCCAGGTTTTCTGATTGGAACTATTCGGTTGGCGGTGAATAGGCAGCCAGCTGTCAGACGGGATATTAACTAAAAATATTATAAAAATACTGATATGAAGATATTTGCAGTGGGCATGAACTATGCCTTACACAATAAAGAGGTGAAAAATACGTTATTACAGCAGAGCGTCAGCGATACGTCAGACCGTGAGCCAGTGATTTTCACAAAGGCAGACTCTGCCTTGCTCAAGGATAGTAAACCATTCTTTCTGCCTGACTTCATGGGACAGATTGACTATGAGACAGAGGTGGTGGTGAGAATATGCCGTCTGGGCAAAAGTATTCCGGAGCGTTTCGCCCACAGATACTACGACGCTGTCACTGTCGGAATAGACTTTACTGCGCGCGATATGCAGAAACGTCTGCGTGAAGAGGGCCAGCCCTGGGAGATATGCAAGGGCTTTGATGGTTCTGCGGTAATAGGCGAGTGGGTAGAGAAAGAGAAGTTTCTTGATATACAGCGCATTCAGTTTCATGCTGACATAAACGGCAAGACGGTGCAGGAGGGATGCACGTCAGAGATGATTCACAGTGTCGACCGTCTTATAAGCTATATCTCACAATTCTTTACGCTTAAGACTGGCGATATTCTATATACCGGCACACCTGTCGGAGTAGGTCCTGTAGCCGTGGGCGACCATATAGAGGGATTCCTCGAACAGCGCAAGGTGCTCGACTTTAATGTGCGATAGGCAGAGCCGTCTGTTACGGACTCCAGAAAGCAAGGTGTATGTTTTGCCGGCAGGAGGTGGAGTCTCGACTTCTGGCGTGCTGCGTACAATATAACAGAAATAACGAATGAAGACATTGCGATATATCATACTGGCATTGGCGGCTATCGTGGCACAGACTGCGATGGCGCAACGCTTCTATAATCTCACGGCAGAAGACGTTGAGATTGATTCCGTATTGCCTTCTGTCGGACACAGCATGCCGCTTGATGGCGCATACCGTGATTCTCTATATGTCGCAGAGATTCTCTATCCAGAGTTTATTGATATGTCGCAGGAAGATATTGAGGCTTATCAGAAATTGTCAGCCCTGCTTCCGTCAGCCCTTCCTGCAGTAGACCAGCATATCGTGTACAGTCGGAAAAAAGCTTCCATGCTATTCTCTGTTACACCGATTGTGTTCCGTGAAGGTAAATTCCGTTTCCTCGTGAGTTTCATGCTTAAGGTCACAGCGAAGGCGAAGGACAGCGCAAAGAAGACAGCGCAAAGAACGAAGAGGGCAGGGAATATTAATGCTGAGAGATATGTGCGCAATTCGCTGCTGGCAGAAGGACAGTGGGCAAAGATACGTGTGCGGAATACGGGTTTTCATGAGCTGACAAATGATGTTGTGCGCCGTGCTGGTTTTACTGACATCAGCAAGGTGCATATCTATGGCTATGGCGGAAACCTTGTGCCAGAGGTCCTGACAGACGAATACCTCCGCGAGCATGACGATTTGGTGCCTGTGGAGAGTGCTATTGTTGACGGACGCCGCTTGTTTTATGCCAAAGGACCTGTTTCGTGGGAGAGGAGAGGCATGCACGAACGTGTGCGTAATCCGTATTCAGATTATGGCTACTATTTCATCACACAGCGTGATGTTCCGCAGGACACGGTGAGCAAAGAGGTGCTTGAGCAGAAATGGATAGAGTCAGGCGAACGCTTTTACGCACTGCATGAGGTGGACAACTACGCATGGATGCAGGGCGGACGCAATCTGGTTGAGGCGACAGAAATTCCTTCGGGCAGGTATAGGACAGTAAAAATCAATGCTCCGCAGAATGCAGTGGCAGAGAAAGGCGGTTCGCTCGTCGTGGTCTTGAGTGCGAAGGACGACAGCGAGTTTCAGATTTCGTTAGGCGATTCGCTTTTAGGCACAGGACGCTTGAAGACAGCTTATTATGACAAGGCTTGTTTCACGGCAAAAACTTTCACGCTGAAAGCTTTGAACGAGACAAACGAGATAAAGATTTCGTGCACAGGAGGCGGGCCAGTCAGATTGGACTATGTCATGATAGGAGCGAAGGAGGTGAGCAACAGCGTTGACATATCTGCACTTCCATGCCCTTCTGCTGAATACGTTCATAATATCACAAACCAGAATCTGCATGCACACGAGGCGGTAGATCTGACCATAATCATACCGACTTCACAGCATCTGCGTGACCAGGCAGAACGTCTGAAACAGCATCATGAACAGCATGACGGCATGTCTGTGCGCATTGTTCCTGCTGACGAAATATACAACGAGTTCTCAAGCGGAACGCCAGATGTGTCGGCTTATCGCCGCTACATGAAGATGATGTATGACAGAAATGAAGACCTGCTGCAGGGCAGGATGCATCTGCTGCTGCTTGGCGACTGTGTATGGGATAATCGTCTGCTGACATCTGACTGCCGCGCGCTGAACGCTGACAACCTGCTGCTGTGTTATGAAAGTGAGAATTCATACAACGAAATAGACTGTCACGTATCTGACGACTTCATTGGAATGCTTGACGACGACGAGCAGATAATATCAGGCAGCTTGTCACTCGCTATCCCTGACATAGCGATAGGCAGAATCCCGGTGCTCTCTGCTGATGAGGCTCGAAAAGTGATTGACAAGACCATAGCATACGCAGAAAACAGAAATGCAGGACAATGGCAGAACACCATCATGTTCATGGGCGACGATGGCGACCAGAATCTGCATGCACACGAGGCGGTAGATCTGACCATAATCATACCGACTTCACAGCATCTGCGTGACCAGGCAGA
>JAFPAS010000064.1 GCA_017424205.1 Prevotella sp.
CCGGCAATATACCGGCAGGAGAGAATAGGCATGCATGGCAAGCCGTTCAACATACTGAAATTCCGCTCGATGAAACCAAACGCAGAGAATGATGGTCCGCATCTGCTCGAGCTTGACGGCGACAAACGCCTCACACGCATTGGCGCATGGCTCAGAGCACACCATCTTGACGAACTGCCGCAGCTATGGAATGTGCTGCGAGGCGATATGTCGTTCGTCGGACCGCGTCCGGAGCGCAAGTATTTCATCGATAAGATAATGCAGCACGACAGCCGTTATGAGCGTCTGTATGCCATACGGCCGGGAGTGACCAGCTACGCTACGATATACAACGGATACACCGACACAATGGAAAAAATGCTCCGGAGGCTCGAGCTCGACCTTCATTATCTGGAGCATCAGTCAGTTGTGCTCGACATGAAGATCCTCCTGCTGACATTCGGCAAGTTAGCCAGCGGAAAGAAAATCTGACGATGCCGCTGTAACATAAAGCAAATATAAATATAAGGGAAACCGTCATCTGACAATGGTAACTGCATCCATAGTAACATATAAGCATCATTTTCTTGATATAGAACCGGTATTGCGAAGCCTTTTCGCATCGCCTGTCGACACTATATACATCATCGACCATTCCGTCGACCTCATGCCTACGCTGCTCTCCGAGCTCGAGGAGTTCCGCTCCAGAGTGTTCACCGGCGAGCCGCAGCTTGTTCAGCGAGTAGCGCAAGGTCTGCAGATGATTTATCTGCCTCATGAGAACAACGGATATGGCGGCGGACACAACGTAGCCATAAAGCAGGCGATAAAGGACGGCAGCACATATCACCTCGTTGTCAATCCCGATATATGGTTCGGACCGCGCGTCATACCTGGTCTGGTGAAATATATGGACGAGCATGACGATGTGGCGCAGATGATGCCGAAGGTGCTTTATCCTGACGGAGAAATACAGCGTCTGGCTAAGCTCCTGCCTACTCCGATGGATATGTTCGGACGTCTATGCCTCCCAGTATCGTTCATAGCAAAGCGCAACGCACTCTTCGAGCTTGCCGACTCAAGGTATGAGATGACGCTCAATGTGCCTTATCTCTCAGGATGCTTCATGTTCTTCCGTCTCTCTGCCATAAAGGAGATAGACTTCTTTGATGAGAATTTCTTCATGTACGCAGAGGATATAGACATCACACGCCGCCTGCACGAAAAGTATAAGACGCTCTACTATCCTGAACTGCCTGTCTATCACAAGTTCAGCCGCGCCTCACACCGCAGCCTCCGTCTGTTCTTCGTGCATGTATATAATATAATGAAATACTTCAATAAGTGGGGCTGGTTTAGCGACAAGCAGCGCACGGAATATAACAAACGCCTGATTGACGAGATCAGAAGTTACAGAAAAAAACTGCTGTAGAGCATCTAGAGCTTCTAGAAAATCTAGAGTATCTAGAATATCTAGAAAATCTAAAGCATCCACATAAAACCCATCAACTATGAGAAAACTTACATTCATTCTCATTATGCTGACTATGGCGCTATATGCCGCAGCCGAAGCTGTGGGCACGTGGCGCCTGTTTCCGTCTTATAGCAATATAACCGACATACAGCCGGCAGGAAACACCATCTTTGTCCTTGCCTCCGGAAATCTCTATTCGCACAATATCACTGACAACAGCGTTGCGACATACGACCGCACAACATGCCTGAATGCATCTGACATACGCCGCATAGCATGGGCTAAGGGACCAAAGAAACTTATCATAGTCTATTCGGACAATACCATCGACCTGCTGCGACAGAACGGCGAGGCTACATATATGACAGATATAGCCGACAAGCAGATGTCGGGCGACAAGACCATCAATAGCGTATACGTTGCAGGCGACTATGCATACATAGCCACTGCCTTCGGTGTGGTGAAGCTGAATGTCAGAGAAGAGTATATCGCTGACGCATACATACTGGGCTATGCAGTAGACTACTGCTATATAGAAGGACAGCATATCTATGCCGCTTCGCCAGAGAAAGGCATCATGCGCGGCAGGATGACAGACAATCTGCTCGACAAGAAGCAATGGGCATACCATGCTCCGTATGTAGCACAGCAGAAAGAACAATACACACACGACACGCAGAACAACTGCTACTGGGCGGCAGATGCTCACGGCAGATTGGCGAAATACGCACTTGAAGGTGGAAAGATGGTGCAGAAAACCACTGGAGTATGCCCTGACGGACCAGCAGCAAGCACATGCTGGAGACTATACTGGCACGACTCGCGCCTATTTGCCACAGCAGGCAACTACAGTTATAACATCTATCACGACAACCCTGGCAGCGTCTCGATTTTCGACGGAACACGATGGACACAGCTCAATGCGCCAGACACCATCATGCTCGGATATAAATATCGCAACGCAAACTGCATGGCGTTTGACCCTACGGACAAGACACACTACTTCGTAGGCTCGCGAAGCGGCATCTATGAATACCGCGGCATGGACTGCATTAACGCCTACAATATGCATAACAGCACCGTAAGGGGCGAGTGGGGGTCGCAGGACAAGGAGCGTGCGCTCATCACATCAATGACGATAGACTCTGACGGAACACTCTGGGCTATGAATGGATGGTGTAATACACCTATCATCTCCATGACACGCAACGGTGAATGGAGCAGCTGCCCGCACGAGGAAATCATGGCTGAAAAACTCACTGGCGTCGACATACAGGGCACATTCATCAGCAAGACAAACGGATATATGTGGTTTGTCAATAACAATGCGCATACCTCATGCCTCTTCAGATACGACTATAAGGCAGATAATATCGAGTCGTGCTCAGCATTCTACAATCAGGACGGCAAGACACTTTCGCTCCCGATGCTGTATAATCTTGCGGAAGACCGTAACGGAAATCTATGGATAGCCTCTTCCGGCGGACCTATGATACTGACACGCAGCGATATAGCCGAAGGAAGATATACCTTCACGCAGCACAAAGTGCCACGCAACGACGGCACAAACTATGCTGACTATCTGCTCGATGGCGTCAGCGTGCGCTGCATAGCGATAGACGAAGCCAACCGCAAATGGATGGGAACGGAAAGCAACGGCGTATTCCTCATCAGCGAAGACAATAACACACAGGAGGCACACTTCACTACAGACAATTCGCCGCTGCTCGCCAACCATGTCTACGACATTACTATCGACCCG
>JAFPAS010000065.1 GCA_017424205.1 Prevotella sp.
CTTCCTCGCATCCTGGCTTGAGGAACATCTTAAATGCAAATCTTTTCATATATCATTAGTTTTTCAGTGGGTCAGAGTTTTAGAGCAGGGAAATCACACTATGACATTCACACAAGCATATTGCCAAGTGACTGCCAGTCCTTACGTTCAGTCTGCCGCCTTCACATCTATTTCATACTTTGCAGACTTCATGCCGCGCGCCTTAACAGTTACGACGGCTTTACCTGGTACGTCCTTTGCCTGAATGCCTATGACAAGCTTGCCATTGAATAGTTTCATCTTTGGCTGTGTGAACACCTCGAGCGATGTGGCATCGCCATTACATATGCCGCGGAACACAGCTGCTCCCTTCACCGTAACCGTCACCTCGTCTTGGGCAACAGGACAGAACACGCCATTCTTATCTACAGCACACACTGTCAAGAACACCATATCATCACCATCCGCACATAGCTCTCTGTCTTGCGGAAGCAGCTCGTCTGTTGTCATGCGCAGTGCGACAGGCTTGTCAGCGGTACGCATATAGCTCTCACCTGCTACGTTCCCTGCCTCATCATAACAAACCACCTTCACCTCGCCCGGCTCGTACACCACATCATTCCATCTCAGACGGTAACGGTCTATTGCAGGGTCTGTGATATCTGTAATGCGTCCGTCTTTTCCTGCCACGCTCTTCACGTCAGTGCGTTTCGTGCGTCTGCCCTGCGACTTTCCGTTTATGAAAAGTTCGGCAGAAGGATAGTTAGTATAGCAATATACAGGGGTCACCTCGCCCTCTCGTCCCTGCCAGTTCCAGTGTGGCAGCAGGTGTATTGTCTCTGACTTATTATTCCAGCGCGAACGATAGAGATAATAGCGGTCCTTTGGCAGTCCGGCAAGGTCGAAGATGCCGAAGTATGATGAGCGCGAAGGCCAATACTCGTCATACGGTGTAGGTTCGCCGAGATAGTCGAATCCTGTCCATACAAACTCGCCTATCACCCATGGCTTCTCATCCTGCAGCAGCCAGTCGTCTTCTGGAATATTAGCCCACCAGCATGCCTCTGTGTCGTAGCTTGAGCATTGTCCGTCGCTATAAGCATGATTATCCATACGTTTCACCGGGAACTTATATACACCACGCGAAGAGACGGTTGATGCGGTCTCGCTGCCCAGCACATAGCCATGGCCGAGTCCTTCATACGCCATCTGGTATAGATGAGTTCGGTAGTTCATGCCCGGAACGTCAGCCACCTGCGCAAAGCCACTCTTCAGCGCTGCAGCTATCTTGTCCATACCGTTTGTAATAGGCAGGGTGTCATCATATTTTCTCACCTCATCCTGCAGATGGCGCAATATCTTTGCTCCCTCTGCCGACCATTGTTCTGGAATCTCATTGCCCACGCTCCACATCACGAGAGAAGGGTGCAAACGATTTGCCAGCACGAGATTGCGAATGTCACGGTCAGCCCATTCGCTGAAGAATCGAGCATAGCCATTCTTGCATTTAGGATACAACCACATATCGAACGACTCAGCCATAACCATCATGCCTAATGAGTCGCACACATCCATCTGCATCTGCGACGGCATATTGTGGGCTGTACGGATAGCGTCGCATCCCATGGTCTTCAGGAGTTTTATCTGTCGTATGAGAGCTGCTTTATTTACGGCAGCGCCAAGCATGCCCAGGTCATGATGCAGGCATACGCCTTGTATCTTTCGCGACTCACCATTCAGTTCGAAGCCACGCTCCGCACTGCATTTTACTGTACGGAAACCAACACGCCTTACGACACGGTCAAGAACCTTACGCTCTACACTGCTTACGTCATATAATGTTGCCGTAATATTGTATAGTCGTGGTCTTTCTGGCGACCAAGGAATTACGCGACCGAAGGTTTCCACCATCGTAGCATCGCCATTCTTACCCACAGCAGCAGTAAACACCGTGCGCTGGCGGCTGTCTGTCTGTACATCAAACTCCACCTGCAGCATCTTTCCCTCGCTGTTGTCAATATCTGCCGACAGCTGCGCTGACACTGTTCCATTATCATTCAGACATAATGTCTTTACGTTTACTCCCCACTGTGATATGGCAGTGCGTCCTGTCTCTATCAACGTAACAGGACGGTATAGTCCGGCGCCTGGATACCAGCGGCTCGACTCCTCTATATTCTGCAGGCGCACAGCGATAGTGTTACTGCTGCCCTTGCGGTTGATATAGTCTGTTATATCGATGTTGAACGCGCTGTATCCGTATTTCCATTCGCCAGCCTTCTTTCCGTTCACATACACCTCTGGCTCTGCCATTGCTCCGTCAAAGTTCAGCACGACACGTTCTGCTGCCGGGCTTACCTCTGCCGTAGTGCGATACCAGCCTGTACCTATCCAAGGCAAAGCACCTGAACGACCAGTTTTCTCTGTCGCCTCTTTCTCTCCGTTCTGTTCTATAGCCACAATCTGCTTGTCTATAGCAGCATCAAACGGTCCGCTGATAGCCCAGTCATGAGGCACACATACGTTCTGCCACTGGCTGTCGTCGCAGTCAGTCTGAGCATTCTCTTTTTTATCGTCGTGAGTGAAACGCCACGATTTCAGCAGGCGTTCTGTGCGCTGTGCCATAATGTCTGACACAGAGAAAAGGAATAGAGTACAAGCAACAAGAAGTATATTACGTTTCATAATAAAATAGTTTAGCGGTTATAGTTATTCTCTGCAAATTTACATTTTTTATTTCTATAAGGCAAAAAATACATTATAAACTTTCAGTTTATCCGATAAAATTCACTATCTTTGCGACAAACTTAAACGTTTAGTAGACAAGTTAACAAGTAGACGAGTAGACAAGTTAACAAGTAGACGAGTAGACAAGTTGAATGATAACGACATCCATTAACCATTAACCATTAAACTTTAACCATTAAACCATTAAACAAAAAAATATATGAAACACTTGCTTATATCATGCGCTGCCATATGTCTGATGGCTTTACTTATGCCCGTAGCGGCACTGGCGCAGCAGGCTCTGCAACAGAAAGCAGAAATCGTATCACCAGAGATACACAAAGACAAGACCGTGACATTCCGTCTCCGTGCACCAAAGGCTGTGAGAGTGCAGGTAACTGGCGACTGCATCGCTAACGGCACTGCAGAGATGACTGAGAATAAAGAAGGCGTATGGGAATACACTACACCCGAACCTCTGGCGCCAGAACTATACTCTTACTCTTTCACCGTCGACGGCATGAAGACTCACGACCCTGCTAATGTCTATATGATTCGTGACGTGGCGTCTGTGACTAACGTATTCCTCGTAGGCGGAGAGCGTGCTGACCTATACAAAGTGAATAACGTGCCTCACGGCACCGTTGCAAAGGTGTGGTATGACAGCCCGACGCTGGGATTGTCGCGCCGCATGACTGTATATACACCGGCAGGCTACGAGACAAGCCGCCGCCGCTACCCTGTATTCTATCTGCTTCACGGCATGGGTGGCGACGAAGAGGCTTGGGAGCAGCTCGGACGTGCCACACAGATTCTCGACAATCTGATAGCTGAGGGTAAGGCAGAACCTATGATCATGGTCATGACAAACGGCAACGCCGCGCTTGAAGCAGCACCGGGCGAATCGTCATTAGGATGGGAGGCTCAGCCTACATTCCGTCTGCCGAAAACGATGGAAGGCTCGTTCGAGACTCATTTCCCTGAGGTGGTTAAATTCATCGATAAGCACTACCGCACTAAGGCAGACAAGAAGAGCCGCGCCATTGCCGGACTGTCGATGGGCGGATTCCATGCGCTGCACATCTCGAAGCAATACCCCGATATGTTCAATTACGTCGGACTATTCTCTGCTGCCATCATGCCAGGCAAGAACGCCACATCGCCACTATAAGGACATGGAGGGGAAACTTGCCACACAGTTCGCGAAGAAGCCTGCGCTCTACTGGATTGGCATAGGCAAGACAGACTTCCTCTATAAAGCGAACGAGGAATACCGCAAACTGCTCGACAAGAAAGGCCACCGCTACGAATACTATGAGAACGAAGACGGACACATCTGGAAGAACTGGCGCATATATCTGACAGAATTCACACCACGACTCTTCAGATAAATGATATAACAGCGAAGGATGAAGGTCTGTTAGCCAAAACGCATATAGCAGGACACCACGAAGGTATCCTGCTATATGCGTTTTTTTGTTTCACTCACTATGCCATGCCCTTGGGCAAAAACATTTCGCTTTACAGATGTCCGCTAAACACTGCCTGACACAGAGTTTTATTCTATTTGCATTCTATTGTAATGAAAGCGGCTACACTGCGACGATCATGCGATGTCTGATTTGTATAAAAAGGGTCACGGCTCAGGTCTGTCTCCTTTCCGTCAACCTCACATTTATATGCATCAAACGTTCCGCCATCATAAACATTCAGATACCATTTCAGCGTATGCACATTGTCATCACCGAATATCTTCCTGCCAGACATCTCAATGCTGTAAGTGAATGTGCTGCCAGCCTTGGCACGCCGCACATCGAAATCCACCCAATGCAGTTCGGCTATAGTCTCTTCCTTCGCAAAGTAATTCATCTGCTTTGAAGTGCGAAGATAATATTGTCTGAAGTCACACGGTTTGCTCGCCTGTGTATGATGCTCAGCAAAAGTTATATGCTCTGGATTAATCTCACACATATCACCAATGCCTTCTAATACATTGAGCGAGTCAAGCACATTTGTTCCTGACGGCGATACAAATCTGATGTACGTGACGTTATCCGCTGGCGGCAGAGAATTCTCGTTGCCTTCACTTTCACACGAGGATACCAGAAATGGCAGAAGCAGGAACATGTATACAAGTAATTTCTTCATGATTGATTTACCTTATTATTAATATTCTGTTAAAAAGGGAATTGCTTTACCTTGATTTCGCCCCATTTATTTCCGAAATGCAATTCCACCCTTACTGATCGTCCTTTATCTCCCTCTAAAGGTTTGGCTGACAACACGATTTCATGGCTATATGTTTTAGTCTTTACTGTTAGCCAATCGTATGTGCCCCAAATGGTGTCTACTCCCTCAGTATAGTCATTTCTGCTCGATCCAAGAAAATCATCCGTATCTGTGGTAACAAAAGCAAAGCTACACAGGCTATTCTCGCCTCTTACTTTTATTTCTCCTCCATCTTTATTGAATGACACCACTTCTGGATAACTGTAATTATCCTGCTCATGACATGACATCATAAGAAACGAAGAGATAATGATTAATATATAATTAATTGTTCTCATAGTTTATAGGATATTTATGTATTGATTTATGCTTCGTAGATACTCAACCTACAGGAAGACATACTATATCCTTTATTGCTTTTGTTATAGATAACTTTAACCATCAAACCCACACATAAGGTTTCTTTATTGTTTTTGTTCAGAAAGAAAAAACACGAATCTCCATGAATTGCTCATTAATTTATGTCTAATTCACAATAATTCAATGCCCTTGGAGGGCAAGACCTATCTTGCATAGAACGTCACGCCTATACCGATGAGACAGTCACTATATGGAAATACTCTCCATGTGGCGAAGATAGAATATGGTGATTGCGTAGACGAGGATGAAAAGCACTGCCGAAAGGAATGCATATATGCATGACGAGAGCCCTTCTTTCATTTTCCTCTTCTCCTTTATCATACCTCTGAGTGATACAGACGAAAGAATAAAAGACACAAGAGACAAGACAAAGCCAATATAAAGCACAATGTCGCCCTCGAACTCTTTTCCGATGGAATACAGTATAAATGCCAGAATATTTATCATCTGGCTGTAATCTAATAATTTATTCATAGTTCTTGTGGTTTAATTACCTGCCTGTCTATGCCCAGTAACAATATATAACAGCAGCATTAGC
>JAFPAS010000066.1 GCA_017424205.1 Prevotella sp.
GAAAGAGAATAATGGATTAATACCAGTGCGCAGAATCTGCACACTGGATAAACTGAGACATCACAATTTACAGGAATCCATAATTAAATGATTAACTTCCACAAGATAATAGACACTTTCTATTCAGACAACGACAAACTCAAAGACATTCTTGTTACACACAGTACTAATGTGGCAGAAATGGCGATGGAGATAATTAGGCGGCATCCAGAACTCTGCGCCGACTCTGACTTCACTTACGCTGCAGCAATGTTGCATGACATCGGCATAACAGAATGCAATGCACCAGGTATAGAGTGTTACGGCAAGCATGAATATATTTGTCACGGAACTCTCGGAGCTGCAATGCTTAGAGAGAACTGCACAAAGTGGGGAATTACAGAAAATGAAATTGAACCGTATGCCAGAGTGTGCGAACGACATACAGGCACGGGACTTACATGTAGTCAAATTATAGAGCAGAAATTACCATTATTGCCAAAAGACTATATACCTGAAACAATTGAGGAGCAAATAATATGCTACGCAGACAAATTTTTCTCAAAGTCAAGACCTCAACAAATGAAAACCGTTGACGGAGTTATACATTCTTTACGAAAATTCGGAGAAGACGGTATCAACATTTTCTGTATGTGGCACGAGAAATTCGGCATATAATTTCTGTAGCCAGCATCTCTGGATTAGAAAGGATTCCATAAACAAGCACATACATTGTTCTTCCTAATGTCATAGCACATAGATACTTTGCTCTACACTAGCAATAAATGAGCAAATAACACAAGAATTATTAAAAGCGACGTCACGCACAGAGCACAAATCTGTACGCCACGTCGTTTTTTTCGTACAAGGAAAGAAAACAAGATAATAAAGAATTATCAAATATCTTTCAAGCACAAACTATACATAATTTCGTTGCATACTTCCCTAAAACTACGACTATTTTCTAAGAAAATATAATTTTTAGTCATTGAATAGCAGAATTACTGATTTATTTTGTAACTTTGCACGGAATTATGAACAAGAAATCCATAATAGCATTTTTCCTATTCGTCGTCATCTTTATTGCGACCAGCGGATGCGTGCCAGCACTATACACACAGCATAGCGATAGACAATCTAAAAAGGATACGTCTATCGTCAGTATTTCTATGCCTGATACAGCATCAAAGGAATTACTTTTAACAAAACTCGACACAACAAGGAAAAACATATCAACAGAGCTAATAGCTATTGCAGATACAATACAGGATAGAAAAGCTAAAGAAAGCCTCGACTCAACCGAAAGAAAAGAAAAGGCAGTTGCAATAGCCACAGACACCACAAAATTAGATTCTCTGCAACTGGCAATAATTCGCCACAATAAGGCCATAGACGACTCTTTACGTCTCGACTCTATCAACCGACGCAGAAAAAATGGTATTGATGCACCGGTTGTATACTCTGGATCCGATTCGCTTGTGTACATTGCAGGTTCAAAGACCGCTCACATCTACGGAGACGCAAAGGTTGATTATGAGAACATGAAATTAGCCGCAGAGCGAATACACATGAGTCTTGACTCAAACCTTGTACACGCAGAAGGCGTAGTAGACACACTCGGAGTAAAAAGTGGTACTCCTGTGTTCAATATGGGCAACGACAAGTATGAGAGCGACCGCATGTCGTTCAACTTCAAGACAAAAAAAGGACTTATCAGCAACGTATACACAGAGCAGCAGGATGGATTCATGACTGCCACAACGTCAAAGAGAGACAGCTCTGGCGTCATATACATGCAAAAAGGAAGATATACTACATGCGACGCTGAGAATCCTGACTTTTACATCTCACTTTCAAGAGCAAAGGTAAGACCTGGAAAAGATGTTGTTTTCGGACCTGCACACCTTGTCGTTGCAGATGTTCCGCTGCCACTTGCTATACCATACGGATTCTTCCCATTTACTGACAGCTACTCTTCAGGAATCATCATGCCTACATATGGTGATGAAATGTCACGCGGTTTCTACTTGCGTGATGGAGGATACTACCTTGCCATAAATGACAAGATGGACTTAAAGCTGTTAGGAGAGATCTATACAAAGGGTTCATGGGGTATTTCTGCAGCAAGCAACTATCGCAAAAGATATAAGTACTCTGGTTCATTCTATGCTTCATATCTAAATACCAAAACAGGAGACAAGGGATTGCCAGATTTCAGAGAAGAAAAGAGCTTCAAGATACAGTGGACTCACCGACAGGATCCTAAAGCAAACCCATATAACACGTTGCAGGCGAGTGTAAACTTTGCGACAACAAGTTACGAGCAAAGCAACTTGACTTCAGCTTACAATCCGCAAGCAATGACGCAGAGTACGCGAACATCTTCGGTGAGCTGGAGCACAACATTCTCAAGCATAGGCATGTCGCTCTCAAGTACATTCAACCTTTCACAGAATATGCGCGATTCGACCATCGCACTCACACTGCCTGATCTCAACATCTCCATATCACGATTCTATCCTCTGAAGCGCAAGCATGCCGCAGGAAAAGAACGATGGTACGAAAAGATATACATGAGCTACACAGGACATATCTCAAATACCATCAATGCTAAAGAAGACATGATAATGAAGTCTTCGTTTACCAAAGATTGGAAAAACGGTTGGCAACACCAGATTCCTATTGGAGGATCGTTTACTATATTTGACGCCATCAATGTCACCCCATCATTCAATCTTACAAACAGAACATACTTTAGCAAGATAAACAAATCATGGGACGACATAGCGCAGCGTGAGGTGGCTGACACAATTAACGGATTCAATAACGTATACAATTGGAACCTAAGTTTGCAGGCATCAACTCAGTTGTATGGATTCTACATCCCAAATCGCAAAATATTTGGCGACAAAATTGAAGCCATTCGTCACGTGCTTAAACCATCGGTAAGCTTTAGCTACGCCCCAGACTTTTCTTCACACAGATACGGATTCTGGGACTCATACCAAAAAACTGATGCTGATGGCAATGTAACACTCGTCGAGTACTCGCCATACCAGAATATGCTTTATGGAACAGTATCAAAAGGAAAGACAGGTAGCATCTCACTCGACATTGGCAACAATATCGAAATGAAAATAAAGTCGGATAAAGACTCTACGGGATTCAAGAAGATTAGCATCATTGACGAACTGGGATTCGCAATGTCTTATAATCTTTCAGCAAAAGAACGCCCACTTTCTGACCTCACTACCCGAATCAGATTAAAATGGTGGAAAAACTACACATTCAACATGAATGCTGTATTTGCCACATATGCATACGAGCTCGATGAGAACGGACGGCCATACATTGGCAACCGAACGGAGTATAGTTTCGGACGATTCGGACGATTCCAAGGCATGTCACAGAACATCTCATACACTCTTAATCCAGAGAAAATCAAAAAACTCTTTGGAAAATCTGATGACGAAGACAAAGACAAGAATAAATCGGACGAGGATGATGACTACGACACTGGAGTAGAAACCAACATCGACGACACAATGCAGAGAGGTCAGAATGCTGCAAGAGGCAATAACGCAGGAAAAGCAGAAACTGACGAAGATGGATACATGGCTTTCTCTATGCCGTGGTCACTGACTTTCGGATATGGCATCACCATGCGAGAGAACACAGCAGGCAAGTTCAACAAAGAAACCATGCGCTATCCGTATAAATTCACACAGACACTGAACGTTTCTGGAAACATACGTATATCTGAAGGATGGAACATTTCATTCTCATCTGGTTACGACTTCGATTTCAAGAAACTTTCAATGACAACTGCATCGCTCTCGAGAGACCTCCATTGCTTCAGCATGTCATGCTCAGTTGTGATAGCACCATATACATCATACAACTTTACCTTCCGTTGTAATGCAGCTACACTTACAGATGCATTAAAGTATGACAAACGAAGCAGCTTGTCAAATTCTGTAAAATGGTACTAAAATGTCAAGCAACAGATTAATAGAGAAATAATTAAATAGAAAAATTAGGAGTTAGGAGTGTCAATAGCAACATGATGCCTAACTCCTAATTGCTATTTATAACGAAATAACACCTTTTATCACAGCCCTAAATTATGATACAAGACCTAGCACTAATACTTATTGTAGCTGGAATAGTTACACTAATATTCAAGAAACTAAAACAGCCTCTCGTACTTGGATATATTGTGGCAGGATTCCTCGTGTCACCACATATGCCATATATCATGTCTGTCGTAGCAAAAGAGAACATACAGGAATGGGCTGATATCGGCGTAATGTTCCTCCTTTTCTCGCTCGGACTTGATTTCTCCTTCAAGAAAATCGTAAAGATGGGA
>JAFPAS010000067.1 GCA_017424205.1 Prevotella sp.
ACGTTAATTTCTAACATAATTGTGTTACTCTAAATTAAGTAGTTAATAAATTGATTATTGTTGCTTAATTCGCCATCACACTGTGCCATATTACCCTCTGTAAACCGAGTGTTAGGCATGTTTTTGCGAAATGCTCGGCAAAATTACTACTTTTTTCTGAAACACACAAGATATTATCTTAAAAAACGTAGAAAATCAGTCTTTTTTCTTGCATACATGACATATTTTGACTATTTTTGCATTTTGAAAAGTTGATTTGCAACGGATGCACTTGTGTAGAGCATTCGTGCGTACATAAATATAATAAGCTGAGTATACAGCGTGGTATAGAATTTACCGTAGGATTAATATGATAAATCGTGAATTAATAAGAATAAAGGTAGTTCAGCTGACATACGCATACTATCAGAACGGCAATCAAAACCTTGAAAACGCAGAGAAAGAACTTGTCTTCAGTCTTGATAAGTCTTATGACTTATATAACTATCTGCTTGATCTAATTGTCGCTGTGACACGTGTGGCGCGTCAGAGAAATGAGATTGCGCTTGCAAGATATGAGCGTGGCGACGCTCCACTTCCATCTAACCGATTTGCTTGCAATAAGTTTGTTGCCCAGTTGGAAGAGAATGTTATGCTTAATGCTTGGCGTGAGAAATTACGTCATACATGGGATGATGATATCAATGTTGTAAGAAATATATTTGAGGACATTGAGAATAGCGAATTTTATTTGAGCTATATGGCTCAGGATGAAGAGCCGACATATGAGCAGGACAAAGAACTATGGCGAAAACTATATAAGGTGTTTGTCGTAGATAATGATGCTGTAAGCCATATGCTGGAGGAAAGATCACTCTACTGGAATGACGACAAAGATGTCGTAGATACATTCGTATTAAAGACCATCAAGCGCTTTAAGCAGGAAAATGGAGCAAACGAGGAACTCCTGCCTAAGTATAAGGATATGGAGGACTTAGATTTTGCGAAGCGTCTCTTTAGAACCACGATAAACAATGCAGAGGAATATCAGCAGTATATGACAGCGACTTCAAAGAACTGGGACTTCTCTCGACTGGCATATATGGATGTTGTGATTATGCAGATTGCCATTGCTGAGATGCTCACATTCCCTGCAATACCTGTTCTGGTGACTATTAATGAGTATGTCAATCTGGCAAAGAGTTATAGCACTCCGAAGTCTTCAAGATATATAAATGGCATGCTTGACTCTATAGCACGTTATCTCTCGGAAACAGGAAAAATGCTTAAGCCAATTCCAGGACGAGCATAATAGCTGCCCTAATCTTGGCGTAAAACATATAAGTTAAAAATATAAATTAATCTAATAAAACACATTAAAAATGACACTATCAATTATTTTACAGGCTGGTAACGGCGGTGGAATGTCTATGATCATCATGCTCGTGCTGATGTTTGTTATAATGTATTTCTTTATGATTCGTCCTCAGCAGAAGAGACAGAAGGAAATACGTAATTTCCAGAATGCATTGCAGATTGGAACAAAAGTTGTAACAGGCGGCGGTGTACACGGAGAAGTAAAGAAGGTTAATCTTGCAGAGAACACTGTAGAGGTTGAAATAGCAAAGGGTGTAGTAATCGTTTGTGAAAAGTCATACATCTTCGCTGCAGCTCCAGAGCAGAGATAAAATAGTTAATGAAGCACCGTGCAACATTAAATAAAATGCTTGCTGTCAGAGACTCCCTGCTCAGTGTGCTAAACAGGGAGTTTCTGATTTTTTTGTTTTTCCTCATTTTGAGTGCTACATACTGGGTTATGTCGGTACTTAACGATCCGATGGAACGTGAGATTCTCGTTCCGGTCAGAATCTCTGACATACCAAGGAATGTTATCGTATTCGGAGATGAGGAGATGCAAATTCGTGTTGTGGTGCGTGATAAAGGCTATACTATAGCGACCTATCTGTATGGCGAGATTATCAAACCGGTAAATCTTCAGTTTTCGGCATATTCAAAGACAAACGAAAGGATATCGGTAAATTCTTCAGAGTTACAGAAGCTTATATCGAAGCAGTTGTATGCTTCAACGAAGATTGTTTCTGTCAAGCCGGAAAAGATAGACCTGCAGTATAATTACGGCATGAACAAGAAAGTGCCTGTGAAGCTGTTAGGCAATATCCGGCCAGCTAAGACGTACTATCTTGCAAGCATGCGCTTCACACCTGACAGCGTTACGGTATACTCTTCGTCAAGTGCCCTTGATAGCATTGAATCAGTTTATACTATAAATCAGGATGTCAGAGATGTTAAGGACACACTGAAGATAACAACGAAACTGAAGCCTATAGCAAATGCGAAGGTTGTGCCAAGTGAGGTTGAACTTGCCATCTATCCGGATATTATGATTGAGGCAACAGCCATGGTACCTGTACAGACTATTAATGTGCCAGAGAGAAGTGTATTGCGTGTATTTCCATCACATGTGCAGGTGCAGTATATAGTTGGTGCTTCGCAGTATAACCGTATAGACATGAACGAGTTCATGGTCGTTGCAGACTATGAAAATACGGACAAGGGAACAAGCAAGCACTGCCCGATTAGAC
>JAFPAS010000068.1 GCA_017424205.1 Prevotella sp.
CTCGTCAGAGATTGGCAAGCCGACAGGTAATGATATGCGTGAGGGAAAGTTGACACTGCCTGTTCTGCTTGTTCTGAACGACGAAAATTGTCCGGAGGAGTACAAGGCTATGGCGCGCAATGTAAAGGCCCAGAAGGGCACAAACGAAGAGATTTCGAGCCTTATAGAGTATACGGTAGAGCAGGGCGGTATTGAGCGTGCACAGCAATATATGACAGAATATTTCAGTGCGGCAAAGTCGTTCATTGATGAGCGGATTACTGACGCCAGCTTTAATTCTTCACTACATGCTTTTGCTGACTATGTTGTAGGCAGAAAACTATAGAAAATGTAACGTAGAAGAAACATTTTCTGAATGATTTCTTCTATTGAAACTATATAATAAACACACCCACGGATCTGTTTTATTAGTCCGTGGGTGTGTGTTTTGTAATACCTCTTTTTGTCTTATGAAGCTAAAATGATGATGTGTCTTCTGAGGTATTTTAGAGTTTTATGTGACTTTCCAGTCTTCTTTTTTAGGCTATGTTTTTAGAAGAACTTTGTCTCTTCGCCTACCAGTTCGCTGAGCAGGAGGTTAGCGAGGCGAGATGTGCCGAGGCGCAGCCATTTGTTAGTGAGCCACTGTTCGCCCAGAACTTCTTTTACGATAGTGTAGTATGTCACAGCATCGCGCACGGTATTGATGCCTCCAGCAGGCTTAAAACCAATCTGGATGCCAGTCTGCTCATAGTATTCCTTAATGGCCTGACACATGACGTATGCAGCCTCAGGTGTGGCTGAAACAGCTTCTTTGCCTGTGCTTGTCTTGATATAGTCAGCACCAGCATACATAGAGATAATAGAGGCAATCTTAATGTCTTTAGCACCGTTAAGGCATCCTGTTTCAAGGATAACCTTCATGGCAGCATCGCCGCAGGCAGCCTTCTGCTCGCTGATGTCTTCAGCAACGCCTTCGAAATCGCCGTCAAGGAATTTGCCTACAGGCATCACGATATCAATTTCTGTAGCACCATCGGCTACAGCCAGTGATGTCTCAGCCACCTTCACCTCGATACGAGCCTGTGAAGAAGGGAAGCTTCCGCTTACGCAAGCTATCTCAACACCTTCTACACGCAACGCTTCTTTCACTGCTTCAGCAAAGCATGGATAGACGCAGATAGTAGCTACATGAGGAAGGTCAGGATATGCCTCGTCAAACTGGTTAACCTTATCGGTGAACTCCATAACAGAGCGATCAGAATCGGTGTTCTTAAGAGTGGTGAGTTCGATGCTGCCCATGAGGAATTTCTTTACCTCAGGTGTCATGTTTTCTTCAAGGTGTGCGTCGAGCAACGCCTTAACTTCTGCTGCTACAGCAGCGTCGTTGAGTTCGAGATTATACTTCTCGAGAGCTTCGTTGATCTTGTTGTTCTCCATAGTGATGAATTATTTTAGTGTTATTATTGTTACTGTTATGACAATGCATATAAGCAGGATAAGAATATTGCATACTCTCTGAAACCATGAGATGCCGTTCCATAGCGTCAGCGAGAGCACGGCGCATAATGACATAATTATGCTGGCTATGAGCATAGTCATTTTCTCCCATTCTGTGAAGTGTCCAGCAATGTAGAGAACGAGTGCTAAGAGTTCGCCGTAGAAGATGATTTGTTTCTTTGTTTCCATGTCTATAGTGAGTGTTTTGTTTGTATTCAAAGAGGGTAGGGGCGTAATGGCTATAAGCTCTTCAGTGTACGTGATATTGTGATGTTGGTGACATCTGCAAACTGTTAAGCTTATTCTTTATTCTTAGAGTCGATGATGATTGTCACGGGTCCGTCGTTTATGATTTCTACCTTCATATCTGCCCCGAATACACCCTTTGCTACAGGACGTCCTATTGCGTCGCTCATTTTGGCGCAAAATTCTTCGTATAAGGGCACGGAAATGTCGTGGTGGGCTGCTCTGTACCATGACGGGCGATTGCCCTTCTTAGTGCTCGCAAACAGCGTAAATTGGCTTACGACCATGCATTCACCCTCGATATCTTTCAGAGAAAGGTTCATAACACCGTTCTCGTCGTCGAAAATTCTCATCATGGATGCCTTGCCCACAAGCCACTCAACATCGGTAGGAAGGTCGGTTTCCTCAACTCCTAAGAGTATCATAAGTCCTTTGCCTATTTTCTCTTGATGGGTGATATGGCTTTTGTCGTATTCATGGCCTTCTTCGTATACTGTGACGCTGGCACGGCTGACACGTTGTATTACTAATCGCATATGTTTGTATTTTGTTTGTGTAAACTAAAGACTATCTGTATGCTTTAGGACATTCCATCGTACTGATGTTTTTTATAGCACAGCTTTAGTCTTTATTCTCTTTGTTTTCTTCTTCTGTGTTGTGCAGACTTTGCCACAGGGTTTTAGCCTTTGCAGGTCCTATAACATCCGTTATGGACTGCAGGTCAGCCTCCTTTATTCTCTTTACTGATTTGAATGTCTTTATCAGCAGTGTAGCTGTCTTTTCACCTATTCCCTTTATGTCTGCCAGTTCGCTTCTGAGTGCGTTTTTCGAGCGTTTGTCACGATGGAATGTAATGGCGTATCTGTGCACCTCGTCCTGTAGCTGTGTTAGTATGCGGAATAGCTCGCTCTCGGTCTTTATCTGCACCGTCTGTGGCGGAAAACCATAGAGCAGTTCGTTGGTGCGGTGACGCCGGTCTTTTGCCAGTCCGGCAATAGGTATTTCAAGTCCAAGTTGATCGCAGACAATCTCTCGAACGGCATTCATCTGACCGATGCCGCCGTCGCATACGATGAGGTCTGGAAGTGTCTCTTCTTCTTCAATCATGCGGCTGTAACGGCGCATGACAACCTCCTGCATCGAAGCATAGTCGTCTGGTCCTACTACGGTCTTTATGTTGTATTTCCTGTAGTCTTTGCGCGATGGCTTCATTTTCTTGAAAACCACACATCCAGCCACAGCATCCTGACCCTGTATGTTAGAGTTGTCAAATGCCTCAATATGCATTGGCAGGGTAGGGAGTTTGAGCAGAGTCTGCAGCTCTTTCATGAGACGGGTGCTACGCTGCTCAGGATTAAGTTTCTCTGTCTGTTTCAGACGGTCTGCCTTGTACTGTTTACAGTTGAGTAGTGATAACTCAAGTAGGTGTGCTTTATCGCCTCTCTGAGGTACGAAAAACTCCGCTCCAGGTATGTTCCATTCAAGCGGCATCGGTACGATTATTTCTTTCGCCTCCGATTCGAATCGCTCACGGATGTCGGGTATGGCATCTACAAGAATTTCTTC
>JAFPAS010000069.1 GCA_017424205.1 Prevotella sp.
AGGTTTCGCCTTTATCGTCATTGTTCAATAACTTCTGAAATTCGAGTAGCTAACAATAAAAAATAAAAAGTATATGGCTCAACCCTTGGCAGAGCGT
Organism: Prevotella sp.; assembly: GCA_017424205.1. Taxonomy (GTDB): domain Bacteria; phylum Bacteroidota; class Bacteroidia; order Bacteroidales; family Bacteroidaceae; genus Prevotella. Next base: position 98 of record JAFPAS010000069.1, read on the forward strand.
ATGCGGCCACGTACGCTTGACGAATATATAGGCCAGCGCCATCTTGTAGGCGAGGGTGCACCGCTGCGCAGCATGATAGAGGCACGGCGCATACCGTCGTTCATACTTTGGGGTCCTCCGGGAGTGGGCAAGACCACATTGGCGCAGATTGTGGCCAATAGCCTTGAGGTGCCTTTTTACACGTTGTCGGCAGTGACAAGTGGTGTGAAGGATGTTCGTGATGTGATACAGAAAGCGGAGAACAACAGATTTTTTGCTTCTGCAAGTCCGATACTATTTATTGACGAAATACATCGCTTTTCAAAGTCGCAGCAGGATTCACTGCTTGGTGCAGTTGAGAAAGGCACAGTGACGTTGATTGGCGCTACGACAGAGAACCCTTCGTTTGAGGTGATTCGCCCGTTGCTGTCGCGATGTCAGTTGTATGTATTGAAATCACTTGAGAAGGACGATCTCGCAAAACTGCTGCGCAATGCTATAGAGAAAGACGTAGTGTTGTCGAAGCGGGATATTGTGATAGAAGAGAGCGATGCACTCATGAGATATAGTGGCGGTGATGCACGCAAGCTGATGAATATTCTAGAACTTGCGGTGGAGGCCTCCTCAACTGAGCGCGTAGTGCTGACAGATGAGCATGTGACAGCATGCTTGCAACAGAATCCGCTGGCGTATGACAAAGATGGCGAGATGCATTATGATATTATCTCAGCATTCATAAAGTCTATACGTGGTTCAGATCCTGATGCGGCTATATATTGGTTGGCACGTATGATAGAAGGCGGTGAAGACCCGAAATTTATTGCACGCCGTTTAGTCATCTCTGCCTCAGAAGACATTGGCCTTGCCAATCCTAATGCACTGCTTTTAGCCAATGCCGCGTTTGATGCCGTGACAAAGATAGGTTGGCCAGAAGGACGCATACCGCTTGCAGAAGCTACGGTATATCTCGCCGCATCGCCTAAAAGCAATTCGGCATACAACGCAATAAATCAAGCATTGCAAACTGTTCGAGCTACAGGAAATCTGCCTGTGCCTCTCCACTTGCGCAATGCGCCTACAGAACTAATGGCAAGCTTGGGATATTCAGATGGCTACAAATATTCGCACGATTATCCCGGACATTTCGTTAAGCAGCAGTTTTTGCCGGATGAGTTGCAGGATGCCTGCCTGTGGACCCCGCAGCATAATCCTGCTGAAGAGAAACTCAATCAGTATATGTGCAAATGTTGGGGAAAACGCTATGAGGAACGGTAAGGGATTAAGGATTAGGGGTGAAAAGTCATATGACTTTCAATAACATCCTCCATTTACAACTGTAACACTGTAACGCTGTAACGGTAAAGAACGAAATGGAATCTCTCTTTTGTTTGTGTTCTATTGCTGTTAACTCTTTGGTTCTCAATATATCATAGGCTTAAAATGTAGATGTTTTATAACATAAATACTGCTATATGAAAATAACTATTCTCGATGGAGGCACCGTGACGCAAAACGATTTGTCGTGGCATGCCTTGAAAGAACTTGGTGATGTTGTGATATATGACTTTACTGCTCCTGACGAGGTAGTAAATCGTTTGGCAGATACTGACATTGCTCTGACGAACAAAGTGGTGATAGACAGGGAGATTATGTCTCAGCTGCCGCGTTTGCGATATATTGGTGTGTTAGCTACCGGCTATAATGTCGTGGATGTCGCCGCAGCACGCTCGTTCGGCATAACGGTTACAAATGTGCCAGCTTATAGCACAAATAGTGTTGCGCAGATGGTATTCGCGCATTTGCTTAATGTCGTTAATGGAGTAGGCAGATACGCAGAAAATAATAGGAATGGACGTTGGAGCATGCAGCGCGATTTCTGCTATGTCGACACACCGCAGCGTGAGATAGCTTCTATGTCGCTTGGTATTGTCGGATTAGGAAATATAGGCCGTAAAGTTGCAGATATAGCACATGCGTTTGGAATGAAGGTTTATGCCGCAACAAGCAAAACAGCTGCAGAACTGCCAGATTTTATAACAAAATGCCAGTTAGAGCAGCTTTATGCTGTAGCTGACGTACTTACACTACATTGTCCTGCTACAGAAGAAACGACGCGGATGATATGCACAGAAACGATAAGCAGAATGAAGGACGGTGTAATTATCATCAATACAGGACGCGGAACTCTGATAGATGAGCATGCTGTGGCTGATGCAGTGAGAGAAGGTAAGATTGAAGCATATTGTACGGATGTTATGACACAAGAGCCTCCTGCGGCAGACAATGAGCTGTTAGCAACTGATGGTGTATACAGCACGCCGCATATAGCATGGGCGACACGTGAGGCTCGCCAGCGACTGATTGATACTGTAGTGCAGAATGTGAAATCGTTTATTGAAGGACATGCAGAGAATGTGGTGTGAGCGTGTTGTTTTTTCGTTGTTTTTGTTATTGGCGTTGTTTTTTTCGTTCTTGACGTTACTAACGTTATTTTCGTTCTTAACGTTATTTTCGTTCTTAACGAATTTAACGTTCTTAACGATTTAGATTGCTAATATTTTTTTCTTTTAACGTCTGCTGCTTCTGCTGACGTTTTTTTTGCTTTTGTTGTTTTTGTTATGTATGTTTGTTTCGTACCAAATGGCCTATGCTGGCGTTTTTAATTAAAAATATGTGTAAGTTTTGATTTTTTTACGTAATTGTTTGGTATTTTTCTCAATTCTCATTATCTTTGCACACTATATCGGTGTATCCTTCTGCCGTGAGAGGTAGAATTTTGTTGTTGCGCCGAATGAAAGGTTAAGAGTAAAAAGATAAATAACGGAATAAAAACAGAACGTCATGAAGAATCCTTTAAGAAGTGCTGTATGCACTGAAGGTCGCCGTATGGCTGGTGCTCGCGCGTTGTGGGTAGCTAACGGCATGAAGCGCGAACAGTTTGGCAAACCTATCATTGCTGTTGTTAATTCATTCACTCAGTTTGTGCCAGGACACACTCATCTGCATGAGGCTGGACAGATTGTGAAAGAGGAAATAGAAAAAATGGGATGCTACGCAGCAGAGTTTAATACTATCGCTATTGATGATGGTATTGCTATGGGACATGACGGAATGCTTTATTCGCTGCCTTCACGAGACATTATTGCTGACTCTGTCGAATATATGTGCAATGCGCATAAGGCAGATGCTATGATATGTATCTCAAATTGCGACAAGATTACTCCAGGTATGCTTATGGCTGCTATGCGACTGAATATCCCTGCGGTATTTGTCAGCGGCGGACCTATGGAAGCTGGTGTGTATAAAGGCGAAAATCTCGACCTTATTGCTGCAATGATAAAGGGAGCAGATAAGACCGTAAGTGATGAGGAACTGGCTGAAGTGGAAAATCGCGCATGTCCAGGATGCGGATGTTGTTCGGGAATGTTTACGGCAAACTCAATGAACAATCTTACAGAGGCAATAGGACTCTCGCTGCCAGGAAACGGAACAATTCTGGCTACGCACGTAAACAGAAAGGAATTGATGCGTGAGGCAGCAAGACAAATAGTGAAAAATGCTAACGCATACTACTTTGAGGGCGACGACTCTGTTTTGCCACGCTCAATATCTACACGCACAGCTTTTCTGAACGCAATGACTCTCGACATCGCTATGGGAGCATCAACAAATACTGTCCTTCACCTGCTTGCTGTAGCTCAGGAAGCAGAAGTGGATTTCACAATGAAGGATATAGACAACTTATCGCGTAAGACACCATTCTTGTGTAAGCTCGCACCGAACTCTCAGAAATATTCTGTGCAGGAGTGTGGTAGAGCAGGCGGCATGATGGGACTTTTAGGCGAACTCGCAAAAGGCGGATTGATAGATACTAATGTGAAGCGCGTGAATGGTGCTACATTAGCCGAGGATATAGAGAAATATTCTGTCATTGGCGACAATGTGACGGCTGAGGCAAGACGTATCTATTCAAGTGCGCCAGCAGGTAAATTCTGTAATCAACTTGGTGTACAGAACACTGTCTATGAAACTCTTGATACAGATAGAGAGAATGGATGTATTAGAGATATAGAACACGCTTATACAAAGGATGGCGGCATGGCAGTGCTCTTTGGCAATATTGCTCAGGATGGTTGCGTCGTGAAAACTGCAGGCGTTGATGAGTCAATATGGAAATTCTGCGGCCCTGCTGTCGTGTTTGATTCACAGGATGAAGCTTGTGAAGGAATTCTCAACGGTAGAGTTAAGAAGGGTGATGTAGTTGTCATAACACACGAAGGACCAAAGGGAGGCCCTGGCATGCAGGAAATGCTCTATCCGACTTCATACATCAAGAGTATGCATATGGGCAAGGAGTGTGCGCTCATCACAGACGGACGATTCTCAGGCGGAACATCAGGACTTTCTATCGGACATATATCTCCTGAAGCAGCGAGCGGAGGAAATATTGGCAAGATTGTAGATGGCGACATTATAGAGATAGACATACCTAACCGCAGCATAAACGTGAAATTGACAGACGAAGAGCTGGCATCACGTCCTATGCGTCCTCTCAAGCGCAATAGAACTGTCTCTAAGGCGCTTCGTGCATACGCACAAAGTGTTTCGTCGGCTGATAAGGGTGGCGTCAGAATAATTGATTAGTTAAGAGCGTGTTGAATCTGCTGGCTATATTGCAGCAGGTTCAACACTCGGATATTCTTATTGTTTATATACTTGCTTTTCTCGTTATGCCTGATTAACGCACATGCATTATCAATTTAGCAGGGCTATACGAGAAGAGGCAGTCATACAATTATATATAATGGAAAAGATTACAGGAGCAGAGGCGCTTATGCGCTCACTTAGACATGAAGGAGTAGATATCTTGTTTGGTTACCCTGGCGGCGCGATTATGCCTACATACGACGCGCTATATGACTATAGGGATAAACTGAAACATGTGCTTGTAAGACACGAACAGGGCGCGGTGCATGCTGCGCAAGGATATGCCAGAGTAAGCGGAAAGGTGGGATGTGCCATTGTTACGTCAGGACCTGGAGCTACTAACACCGTGACGGGCATTGCTGATGCAATGGTCGACTCGACTCCGATGGTAGTGATATGCGGACAGGTCGGTGTGTCAATGCTGGGTACTGACGCGTTTCAGGAGGTCGATGTTGTTGGTGTGACATCACCTGTCAGCAAGTGGAGCTATCAGATTCGTAGAGCAGAGGATGTAGCTTGGGCAGTAAGTCGTGCGTTCTATATAGCTAAGAGCGGACGTCCAGGACCTGTAGTGCTTGACTTTGCAAAGAACGCTCAGACAGGCCTTGTTGACTATGAGCCAGCAAATGTTGACTTTATCAGAAGTTACGAGCCATATCCACAGCCAGCAAAGGGCGCTATAGAAATGGCTGCAAAGATGATAAACGATAGCGTAAAGCCATTTGTTCTGGTAGGACAGGGTGTGGAACTCGGTAATGCTACAGAAGAGCTGCGAGAGTTTATCGAGAAGGCAGATATTCCGTGCGCTACAACTTTCTTAGGACTCTCTGCTGTCCCAAGTAATCATCCTTTGAATAAAGGAATATTAGGCATGCATGGAAATCTTGGTCCTAATGTAATGACAAATCAGTGCGACCTGCTTATTGCTGTCGGTATGCGCTTTGACGATCGTGTGACAGGAAATCTTGCTACATATGCCAAGCAAGCCAAAATCATACACTTTGACATTGACGCATCAGAATTCAATAAGAATGTGAAGATTGATTTAGGTGTGCTCGGAAACTGCAAGGATACACTGAAAGCCGTTACTGCTCTTATTGACGAGACAAAGCATTCGAGCTGGTCAAACGGTTTTGAGCCATATAAGGAAAAGGAATACAATAAGGTGATAAGCAAAGCTTTGTATCCAACCGAAGGACCATTGTTGATGGGTGAGGTTGTGAACAAGGTTACAGAGGCTTCAGGAAATGAGGCTATATTAGTGACTGATGTTGGTCAGAATCAGCTCTTTGCGTGCAGATATTTTAAGTTTACGAAGCCGCGCAGCATTGTGACATCAGGTGGAATGGGCACAATGGGCTTTGCATTGCCAGCAGCTATCGGTGCTACCTTCGGTGCGCCTGAGCGTACTGTATGTATGTTCTGCGGCGATGGTGGATTGCAGATGACAATGCAGGAACTCGGCACGATAATGGAACAGCAGTGTCCGGTGAAGATGATTCTCCTTAATAACAACTATCTCGGCAATGTTCGTCAGTGGCAGGAAATGTTCTTCAACAGAAGATATTCGTTCACACCGATGGCTAACCCTGACTACGAGCTTATTGCAAAAGGATATGGCATACCAGCGAGAACTGTGGTTGACAGAGCAGAGCTTGACGATGCAATACGTGAAATGTTGAGCACTCCAGGGCCATATCTGCTGCAGTGTGCTATAAAAGAAGAAGATAATGTACTGCCAATGACGCCTCCTGGCGCTGACGTAGATAAAATGTTACTCGAATGACAGGCGGTTTTACAGGAGGACAATGCGGAGATTGCACTACATGCGGAAAGTGCGATGAAGCATTGCGTATCTCAAATGGAGAAAAGGAGAAATTAAAAACGTATCCATCAAAAGAAGAATCAATGGAAAAGGACAATAGTGTAAAGCTTTACACATTTATTATATATACAGAGAACCTTCCTGGCTTGCTCAGCCAGATAACAGCGGTGTTTACACGCCGACAGGTAAATATTGAGTCGCTTAACGTATCAGCATCGAGCATCAAGGGTGTGCATAAGTATACTATCACTGCATTCACTACCGAGGAACTCGCAGAGATGATAACATCGCAGACAGAAAAGAAGGTTGATGTCGTTAAGGCTGACTTTTATCAGAACAATGACTTGTTTATGGTTGAAGCTGCGATGTTTAAGCTGTCTACTCCTGTTGTGATGCAATATCCAGAGGTAAGCCGTGCAATACGTCATTCTCAGGCACGTATCACAGAGGTAAACTCAACATTCTGTATCGTGTCAATGACAGGTGTGACAGACGATATTCTTAATCTCTTCCGTAAGCTTAACGAGTATGAAGGCTGTGTGTTGCAGTATGCTCGTTCTGGCCGCATCGTAGTCACTCGTTCTTGCCAGGAGGTTGTCAATCAGTTCTTGCACGAGCGCGGCAAAGCCATAGATGCTGACGATAATCTCTAAAATCGGGAACACAGTTTTCTGGTTTGTGCATAATGCGTCTTGAATGAATAGACACAGTGTACTAACAGATTTTATTTGGCTTGTCCACATTGGCGTGTAATCTAATATAAGTAAAAGTAGAATGAAGGAGAATTTACCATTAGCAGGACAATACAGCATGCTGGCAGAACCGTTCCATTGTGATTTTACACATGCTTTACACATGGGACATCTTGGTAATTGCATGCTCAATGCTGCAGATTTTCATAGCACAGCTCGCGGTTTCGGCATGAGTTATCTTAATACGGTTAACAAGACGTGG
>JAFPAS010000070.1 GCA_017424205.1 Prevotella sp.
AAAAAATAGCAAACTGGCAGTATACACATCTTGTGGTGTCTCAAAGTTTGCTATGAAGCGAAACGACACAGAGGTATGCAACGACATTCATAAAACGATACGCTGACAAGAAGAGACATACAAATAATTAGATAAACCTGCTGTAGCACCACGTTCGTGGTGCTACAGCAGGTTTTAACATATAGTTTATTTTTCAGGTTACTGTCTGCTGTTATAAAGAAAAATGGAAATAACTGGCATTTCACAATATAAAAAACAAGCATAACCCCATGAAAGAGGGGGAAATTTGTTTGACAATGGGGTATTTTCTGTTCATATTTAGCACTATGACACAGATTTGCTCTTTTTTACTCATATTAAGTTGAATTTTCACCCTTCCACATCAATCTTTTTGTGTAATTTTGTGGTCAGTTAGGAAAAAGGTTATATTATAGACAAACAACACAAAGCACAAAAGAGAAAATAAGTTAGTGATAATAAGTGATTATGCTCTTATTTAAGAGCAGCAATTTTTCTACGAGCCGTTATTTTGCTGTGAAGCAAAATAACGGTTTTTCATTTATTATATATTAAGGGCTGTGAAGCAAAATAACAGCTTCCAATTTATCACATGAAAATCATAATTTGTTTGCACAAGAAAGAAAAATACGCTACCTTTGCATTTGATTCTATACATGCGAAATAACTCGTAGAATACGGCAAACATCACCAGCAAACAAACTGACATGAAAAAAATATTCATAGCTGCACTTGCAATAGCCACCATACTAATAATAGCACTCTTTGGCACTGGGCTATATATGCTCACTTACTCTCTAACGCCATCCGATAGCCGCAGCGACATGACGAAGGCATATGCACGTCTATACAAGGAACATCCGGATATGAAGCAGTGGACTGACAGCATAAGAGAAAACAAATTGCTGCGAGACACCTTTATCATAATGCCTAACGGAGAGAAGCACCATGCACTTTACATGCGCAACGACTCGGCAAAAGGTAGAACTGCTATTATAGTACATGGCTACAAAGATTGCGCCCCACGATTTCTGACAATAGCACGCATATATCACCAGCAGGCTAATCGAAATATTCTGCTGCCAGACCTTCACGGACATGGGCTGAGCGAAGGCGATGACATACAGATGGGATGGAAAGACAGACACGACATTATACACTGGACGAAGGTGGCAGAGAAGATGTTTGCAGACTCATCATACCGTTCATCCATCGTGTTGCATGGCATCTCAATGGGTGCCGCCACTGTGATGAATATTTCAGGAGATGAGAGTGCGCCAGAGAATATAGATTGTATTGTTGAAGACTGCGGATATAGCAGTGTTTGGGATGAGTTTGCCGTACAACTGCATGACCAGTTCTCACTACCGGAATTTCCTATTATGCATATTTCAAGCATGCTTTGCAAAATGAGGCACGGATGGTCGTTCAGCGAAGCCTCTTCTCTACGACAAATATCCAAGTCTCGTTTCCCTATCCTATTCATTCATGGCGATGCCGATACTTTTGTACCGTTCAATATGCTCCGTCCGCTATATGATGCAGCCCGACAGCCTAAAGAGAAATGGGTGGTAAAAGGAGCACGCCATGCTGAAGCATATAAGATAAATCCTGATGAATATGCCCGCAGAATAACAGAATTTACAAACAGATATTCTGGCAATGCTCGTCAGTAACAGCATTTGCCCGCACAATAGCCAGCTTTCTGACGGATCTTCTCTGACACAGCTCATACCGATATGCTGTACTCCTGTTTGCAGCATGCTCAAATCTGACATACGAAATACCGTCTGCCTTATATAATATAAATAGGTGTCAGTGCGGCAAATACTCTCCGCAGAAGCGTCATGCCTGTTTCGCGGATGTTTTTTTCATGCTCCAGAGTATTTTTTTCTCGTTTTTCTTGGTTCAGAAGAAAAAACTTGCTACCTTTGCCGACGGTTCGCAAAATGCGGACTAAGGGGTGCTCGTCATTTGGCGGGCTGAGAACATACCCTCTAAACCTGATACGGATAATGCCGTCGTAGGGAAAAGAGAAGCAGGCGGCTATGGCGCCGTTGCCGCCTCAGACACAAATAAGTTTGCCCCTTAATTGTGTATTTTATTTAAACGGTAACAATGAAAATTCATTTTATCACCATGGTGTTGCTATCAATAGCGACGCCTGCTGCTGTTAATGCAGCTAACGAAAACGAAGAGCCTGTAGACACATCGAAGGTAATAGAACTGCAGGATGTTCAGGTTGTATCTACACGTGCCACACGTCGCACACCTATGGCATATACCAATATGGATCGCGAACAGGTACAGCAGCTTAACAAAGGCAAAGATATTCCCTATCTGTTGTCAATGACTCCATCAGTTACGATGTCGAGCGATGCTGGCACAGGCATCGGATATACAGGTCTGCACATTCGCGGCACTGACCCGACACGAATTAACGTCACTGCAAACGGCATACCTATCAATGATGCTGAGTCAAGCAATGTATTCTGGTCAAATATGCCTGACTTCGCTTCCTCGGCTGAAGACATACAGATTCAGCGTGGCGTAGGAACATCAACAAATGGTGCTGGAGCATTCGGAGCCACTGTCAATATGCAGACCGAGCGTATAGGCATGCAGCCATTTGTCGGCATAGACCTCACTGGTGGTTCATACTATACACACAAAGAGACTGTGCGTTTCGGCACAGGACTGATTGATGGACACTGGGGGCTGCAGGGCCGATTGTCTAACATAAGTTCTAAAGGCTATCTCGATCGCGCATCAGCAGATATGGGGTCATACTTCCTTCAGGCAGGATATTTTGGCGACAATACTGTCGTGAAATTTGTTACATTCAACGGCAAGGAGGAAACGTACCATGCATGGAACTATGCTTCGAAATATGAGCAGGAACTATACGGACGCACATTCAATTCATGCGGACTATATTACGACGAGCATGGCAACATGAAATATTATGAAGACCAAAAGGACTTCTATCACCAGCAGCACTACCAGTTGCTTTGGGACCAGCGCGTGGATTCTCAATGGAAGATAAGCACGGGTCTGCATTACACCAAGGGAACTGGCTACTACGAACAGTATAAATACGACACAAAACTCTCAAAGTTCGGACTCAATGCCGCTGACTTCTTTAATCCCGATGGCGGAGAAATAAAACGCACCGATCTCATCAATCAGAAATGGATGGACAATGACTTCTATGGCATCGTAGCTTCTGCTAACTATGACAACCGAGAAGGACTGACGATGAATATAGGTGGTGGATGGAACAGATATGACGGCGACCACTTCGGACGATACCTGTGGATTAAAAACTACATGGGTAATCCTGCCGGCAAGGAATACTACCGCAATGACGCGCGCAAGATTGACGGCAATATATACGGAAAGGTTCATTGGGAATTTGCGAAAGGACTGTCGGCATTTGCCGACCTGCAGTATCGTCATGTTTCGTTGCGCATGGACGGTCCGACTGACGAATGGGACGGCAGCGAGCAGCTGACATACAACATACATTCGCACTACGACTTCTTCAATCCTAAGGCAGGACTGTTCTACGACATCAATCCAAACATCAAGGCGTACGCTTCAGTTGCCGTAGCTCATAAAGAGCCGACACGCAACGACTATGAAGAGAATATGAATGCCGACCTCAAAGCTGAGCGTCTCACTGATTACGAACTTGGTGTGAAATACTCATCAGAACGATTGACTGCAGGTGCAAACATCTACTATATGGACTATAAGAATCAGTTTGTACTTACAGGCGAAATCAATGACATTGGAGAAATGGTCTCTGCCAATTCCGGTCGTTCTTATCGCTTCGGCATCGAACTTGAGGCTGCCTACAAGCCTGTCGACTGGTTCAGATGGGATGCTAACGCAACATTCTCACGCAACCGAACTAAAAACTGGGAGGCAGCAGGTGTAGAAGAAGGATCATGGAGCTCAATTGGCACTGTCTCGCTGGGCGAGACGCCTATTGCATTCTCTCCAGAGACGATATTCAACAACATATTTACTTTCATGCATAAAGGTTTCCGTGCATCGCTGCGAAGTCAGTTTATTGGCGAACAGTATATGTCTAACACAGGATTCAAGTCTTTTCATGTGTATGAATATGACGACAACTACAACATTACTGGAGAGAAAACCGTTGGCATGACACTGAAAAGCAACTTCGTGACACATCTTGACCTTTCATACACAACAAAGGCTCTGAGCCGTTTAGGCATCAAAGAAGCAACAGCAGGAATGACCATCTACAACATCTTCTCAGAGAAATACGATAATAACGGATGGGCTTACTGCGAGATAGGACTCGACAAGAACGGTAGTCCTTATGCATGGTCTGACTCTGTCTACGAAGCAGGCTTTGCACCTCAGGCTCCTTGTCATCTGATGTTCAACGTGTCACTAAACTTCTAACAAACAACCAGCACCCCTCATTTCAGAATACATGGAACAAATCATAGAAATCATCGGACTCATCACAGGCATCGCATACCTCTTCTGGGAGTATAAAGGCGACCGCCGACTATGGATTGCAGCTATAATAATGCCTGCCGTCTCGCTGCACGTATACTACAGCAGCGCACTCTATGCTGACGTGCTGCTAAATGTCTACTACCTCGCAATCGCTGTCTACGGATGGTGGAAATGGAGCAGCGGCAACAATAACGCTAAAGATGACGATGACAAGAACGGCGACGAGGACCGGCAGCATTTCACACCCGTCTCATTGTTCCGTACCGCCAGCAAGCGCGCGATTATTTTCGGCGCCTGCGCTACTGCTGTTCTATGGATTCTGATAGGAGGGGCACTGTCTGTATTCACCGACACCGATGTGCCATGGACCAATGCCTTCACCTCTGCCCTGAGCATTGCAGGCATGTGGATGCTCGCACGAAAATTCACTGAGCAGTGGTGGGTATGGTTTGTCGTTGACATCGCAAGCTGCGGGCTCTATGTCCACAAGCAGATATATTTCTATGCCGCGCTCTATGCCGTATATGCCGTTGTTGCTATATTCGGATGGCGGAAATGGAGACACATGAGCCAGCAGGCTTACACAGACATGCCCGACTTCGGCAGCTTCGACGCAGTGATACTTGCCGATGGCGACTACCCTTCTCATCCTGCCCCACTCCATATTCTCTCCCACACGCCATACTTGATATGCTGTGATGCCGCAGCAGAAAAATACTATTCCTCCACACATCGCATGCCAGATGCCGTGGTTGGCGACGGCGACTCGCTCTCCTCTGCTATGAAACGTAAATTCAGCAGCATACTGCATATCGTCAACGAACAGGAGTATAACGATCTCACCAAAGCCACCCGCTTCGCCATAGAGCATGTCCGCCCCAAAGGCGACAAACTGAGGATAGCATACATCGGAGCGACAGGCAGACGCGAAGACCATACGCTTGGCAACATTTCGCTCATATCTTTCTACCGCAATACCTTCGGCATAACTCCTGTGATGATTACTGACCACGGCATATTCACCGCACATCATGGAGAAGACACCATACATACCACTGCCAGACAACAGGTCAGCATATTCAATATGAACTGCAGCATGATGCAGGCAGAAGGGCTGCACTGGCCGCTGTCGCCATTCACCGAATGGTGGCAGGGCACTCTCAACGAAGCAGACGCAAGCAGCGTGACTATCCATGCCGACGGCAGCTATATCATCTTCCGGGCAGGACACACAAGCATGTAGCAACACAAAGGGCAAAGTCTGATTTACGCATTTTTCGAACGCCCCCACGTCAGCAAAGGCGCAGACATGCAGATAGTTACTGACACATCTATGTCAGAAAAAAGGGAAGTCTCTCCCCAGAGGGGTAAATAAAAACAACGGGCAAGTGGAACCGGTTCCACTTGCCCGTTGTTTTTTCATCATACTATCATAAACCACTACCACACTATAACGAGTGCTGGTATGCTAAGGGGATATGCGTCTGCATCATGATTTTAGGATTTTGCAAGCCATAGCGTCAGCTAATGTCAGACGAGGCAGAACTACCAGTTTGCGACAGTAGCATTGAAAATCTGGTCGACAATATCATCTATCATTTCCGTGACAAGCTGCTCCTGCACAGATGCCAGCGACTGTGTTGTCTCGTAAGATGCTGTGGCTGTAAACTGCTGTTCGAAATCTTCCTGATGGTTGGTATTGTTTGTGAAGCGCACATTTACAGTGATAGAGAGTTCTGTCTGTGCAGAATATCCCTCAGCAGAAACTGATTTGTTTCGCTGCGAGTAGTTTGTTATCTCTCCTTCGATTTTCAAGTCGCCGTTGCGTTTCACTTGCGATAGCTTGGTATGGTCAGCAAACTGTTCCTTCAGTTTGTTGTTGAACATCGGTCCCATTGGTCCCCATACATATGACGAGCGTATAGGGAAATCTGCAATCTGTATGGTCTTGACTTTAGTGTAGTCGATGCTCGACATGTTGAATTTATAACTTACAGAGCAGCTGGCTACCGTAAGTGTCAAAACGCATACTAATATATATATCAGCTTCTTCATTTATATTTATATGTTATCTGTATACTCTAAAAGTTTAAGGGTTAAAGGTTATCGTTGACGTTATCATTAATCAATCAACTTGTCTACTCGTCTACTTGTCAACTCACCTACAAATCCTTCAATCTGCGATATAATGTTCGGTCAGATATTCCGAGTTCTTCGGCAGCCTTCTTTCTGTTGCCTTTATTTTTTGCCAAAGCTTTACGTATCTGCTCTAACTCCACCTGGCGGATATTCAGACTGTCGGCATCAGACGCTGTCAGCTCCTCTGCCTCAGCCTCCTCGTATGCCTCGCTACGCAGTTCGTCTGTCGTCTGCACCCTGTCAGCAGTGGGCTTTGTGCTTTGGTCTTTGCTCTGCAGCCTATATTCTGGAAGCAACGCACGCACTGATTTCTTCGTAGGGTTGCCACCTAATGCTGTCACGATGTGCTTGAGTTCCTCGACATCATTGTTCAGCGTGGCTATACTGGCCTGCAGTTCGAAAAGGAAATTAAAGAGCAGCTGGCGCTCACTCTCGTATGTACGATTAGAGCCGCTGGCATTTACGGAACGTGCAGTAAGTTCTGTCGTTTCTTCATCGTCAGGAATGAATTTCAATAGCATCTCTGACGTAATGGTGCTGTCTGTTGAAAGTATAGCTATCTGCTCTGTTATATTCTTCAGTTGTCTGACATTGCCAGGCCACTTATACTTCAGCAGCAGACGTTCTGCATCAGGGGTTAGTGTAAGTCGCGCTGTTCTGTATTTCTCCATCATCTGCATAGAGAAAAGGCGGAACAGCAACAGGATGTCATTGCCACGCTCACGCAATGGCGGCATATGCACGGGGATGGTATTAAGACGATAGTATAGGTCTTCGCGGAATCGGCCTTCGCTGATGGCCTTGCGCATATTTACGTTAGTGGCAGCGACGATGCGAACATTCGTCTTGCGCACTTCCTGTCCGCCAACACGGATATACTCGCCTGTTTCAAGCACACGCAGCAATCGGGCCTGAGTAGCAAGCGGAAGTTCGCCCACCTCGTCAAGGAATAGTGTGCCATTGTCTGCCACTCCGAAATAGCCTTCACGCTCTCCTACAGCGCCTGTAAACGAACCCTTTTCGTGTCCGAAAAGTTCCGAGTCTATTGTTCCTTCAGGTATAGAGCCGCAGTTTATGGCAAAATACTTGCCGCGACGGCGTGAAGAGTTATCATGAATGATGCGAGGCAACACTTCCTTTCCCACACCGCTCTCACCCACAATGAGCACCGACAAGTCAGTGTTTGCGACCTGCAGGCATACGTCGAGGGCATG
>JAFPAS010000071.1 GCA_017424205.1 Prevotella sp.
AGTATTTTGCATGCAGGTTGCTACAGATGTATAGCAGACAAGCCGTATGTTATCCTGCTATACTATTGATTTTATTCTTTAAAAAACTGAACATCTGCACTAGACGCCGTATCTTGTTGTATTACAAGAAGTTTAGTCTCGTGCAGATGTTGTGCAGATGAATGCAGGTATATAACCATGCAAACGAAACCTTTTATGCCAGTTCGTCATAGGCAATTCTCATAAAATCCTCCCAAATCATTAGCAATGATGAGACAATTAATTTTTTTCTACCAACGCAAAATGACAGAACCCTACTAATTGCTATGATTCGTTTAGCGGAGAAGCACCTGCGAATAGTCTTCTGACAGTATTTTTCAGCTTAAACCAGTTACGTCCGATGACATTAAGATAGAAATTATGCGGGTCAGCCATCGTTTTTGCCGGTTTCAGTGTGACATTCTGCTTAGGCAGATCAGGATTCATCGTGTCGAGAATAGTTGCGAGGTAGTTGAATATGTTATAGTCTTCGAGCACCTGGCGCTTAGCCTCTTTGAGGGCTGGCGAATGCTCCGCATAATGCTCGTCAGAATTGATTATAGCGTCAATTGCCGCCACGCTGCGATCGAAATCATGTATATCAATGACTGCATAGGCATCTTTCGAGAAATATTCGTCGACATTTGTGCATCCGTAGTATATCGGGAATGTCTCTGAGAGGAAGCAGTCAGAAAGCTTTTCTGTCCAGTAATAGTCTGACTGTGAATTCTCTATGACGATGTGGTACTTATAGTCTGCAAGCACCTCCCATTTGTCAGCGAACGAACGGAAGCCTCGACCGAACACGTCAAGCTTGTCACCATAGTGCTTCTTGAGTTTCTCCACGAAGTCTATCCTCTCCTGATGTCCTTGCGTGAACGCCTTGTTGCTCGTGATTACCGACATAAGTTTCGGCTTCTTCGGTGTCGGCATAGCCTTCAGTTCGTCGTATGTCATCGTTGCGGTGCCGTTTCCGTGGTCGAAAGTTGCGGCAGTAAACCATGGCAGTATTGCCGGTGTATAGCGTATGTTATGATGCTTCAGCTCTTTCTGACATGAGCATACCAGTCCGAACTGGCGGCAGTAATTTTTCGGATAGCTCAGCACGGAGTATGGCTCGCTTGTGGTGAGTATGGTATTCTCTGGCGCCACATGCACCGTGACAGGCTGTCTGACCGCCTTTCCTCTTACTATAACAAAGTCAGGGCTGTCAATATTCTCGTTAATAAAGAACTGATACTTTCCGCAGCTTGATATTCCGTTGCCATTATGAGTCTGTCTCAGAATCCATCGTCCTTTCTCGCCAGTGCCGTTCAGCAGTAAAACCTTATACATATACTGTATGCTTATGTTGTATTATTATTTGTTTTTCATTTTCTCCGCACGGTCTCTTTTTCTTTTCTCCATGCGTTCTGCATATCCCTTGCGTGTACGCTTCCATCGCTTATGTGTCCAGAGCCAGAGGTGTGGCTGCTCACGGATGTTCTCCTCGAGCATACGGAAGTACATGTCAGTCAGCTCGTGCTCAGCAGTCATCGATGCGTCGTCAGCCATGTGATGGAATGTAGCCGTATACTTGCCTCTTGCAGTCTGCCTCATCGACATATAGAACACGGCACTCGCTGTGCGCTGAGCAATCTTCTCTGTTCCGGTGAAGACTGGTGTGTCCTGATGGAAGAAATCAATCCAGTGGCTGATAGACTCCCATGTAGGCACCTGGTCTGCTATGAATCCGATGACAAACTTACGGTCTTCGCGTGCGAGATTGACGATATATCTCAGCGTATTGCTCATGGCTATACACTTCGAGCCGTACTGCTCACGCAGGTCGAGCACAATGCGGTCCATGTCAGGATTCTCCAGCGGATGATATATCTGACCGAACGTGATATTATCCTCCTCGCTGAAATGTAGCGGCAGCGAGGTGATAAACTCCCAGTTCATGTTATGTCCGATGTATACGACACACGACTTGCCATGTTCTCTGACAGCTTTCTCCACCAGTTCCGTACCTTCGAATGTCAAGTGTTTCTTCACCTCCTCCTTATCCATCGACATCATCTTCAGCATCTCCATGACATAGTCGC
The DNA here is from genome assembly GCA_017424205.1 of Prevotella sp. Classification (GTDB taxonomy): domain Bacteria; phylum Bacteroidota; class Bacteroidia; order Bacteroidales; family Bacteroidaceae; genus Prevotella. Next base: position 2,106 of record JAFPAS010000071.1, read on the forward strand.
AGAAGGTTCTGTAGAAACGTTTCTCTATCGTGCGTATCTCCTTCATATCTTTCTCAGGGAATGAGCGGCAGAGATTACGTCTTGTAACCTTACGTCTGTAGCGCACTATATAATATATAATGTAGTACGCCAGATTGCTGACGAGATAAAGCAGTCGCAGCGGCAGACATGAAAGTCCACGCCAAAGAGAATGTACGATGCGCGTTGATGTAGCAGCCATGAGTGTGTGTTCGGTTTTTATGTTATTAGTTATGTTCGGCAGCAATCATGTCGTTGTTCATTCTGTACATGTATTGCTGTATGATAGCCTTTAGTTCCTGTTCCATCGTCTTCTGCTCTTTCACCTTGCCCATGAGGTTATGACGCATGAGACGTTCGCTGAGCGCATAGACGGCACGTGTTTTCTGTCCGTCAAACTGCAGCACATATCCATATTTCACATACTGGTATATGCCGTTGATATAGTTCACAGCCCATGTCTGCTCCTCTGGTGTGGCGAGCAAGTCCTTGCCGAAGGCTATGTAAGGTTTGTCATATCCGAGATAGTTGAGCACAGTCGGCATGATATCCGTCTGCTGCGCTATGCCCTTGCGCTGTCCGCGCGGCATTCTGCCTGACGGGTCGTAGAAGAGAATAGGCACCGAGAATAGTCCGAGGTCTGTGCCATATTCCTCATGGTCGTGCTTGTTTGTATGGTCGGCAGTGATTATGAAGATGGTGTTCTCATACCATGGCTGCTGGCGTGCTGTATCGAAGAAGCGGCGCAGAGCCATGTCGGTGTATCTCACGCACTTATGTATAGGATTATCCTCTCTCACGACACCCTCATACTGCGGCAGCGGTTCGTCGCGGTAGATGCCGGCATACTGCTCAGGAACTTTAAACGGATGATGGCTTGAAGCCGTAAAGAGCGTAGTGACGAAAGGCTCTTTGATGCTGCTCATCTCCATGGCATAATACTGCATGAACGGTTCGTCCCATATCGCCCATGTGCCGTCGAAGTCTTTCTCGCCTCCGAAACGCTTGTCTGCATCATACTCATTGCGGCCGTAATACTCGCGGAAACCTGATGCGCGGGCAAAGGCTTCGAAGCCCATGCTGCCATTGTCAGCACCGTGGAAGAAGGCTGTCTGGTATCCGCATGTAGCCAGTTCGCCTGCAATGCCGCTCACCTTGTTCATTGCTGCAGGTGTCAGGAAGAACGGTTCTACGAAGTATGGTATGCCTGAAAGTATCGATGGCATGCCGTCAATGCTTTTCCTTCCGTTCGCAAACGAGTATTCGAACGAGAGCGACTGCTGGTATAACGAATCGAGGAATGGCGTATAGCCCTCATATCTGCCGCCGTTGATATGCTTATTCATAGCGCCAGAATATTCTCTGCCGAAGCTTTCTACTATCAGCACCACCACATTGCGCTTGCCGAGCGTGTCAGATGAATGGCTGATGCTGTCGTTCTGCGGCATGTGCAGCGGTGTGTAGATGCTCTCAAGCTTGTCTGCCGCAAAATATTTCGGGTCGTTGAATACACTCTTGCCTATCGTGCGGAGCATTGAGAAAGGTGTGTTCAGCACGACAGCTGTTTCAGTCGGGCGCACCACATACTGGTTGGCGTTCGACACGGTGATAGGGCGGATGGCTCGTCCGATACCGCCTCGTATGCCGAAGATACATACCGGAGCGAACAGAAGCACGAGCACTACTCTGCGCCAGATATCATCTTTCTTAGTCTGCGCTGGCTTCCACATCTTCATTATGCTGCGCGAAACGAAATACATGGCAGCAATAAGCACTATGCCAAGCAGGAAAAGATACCAGTGACCGAGGGTTTCGGTCATGAATATCTTGCCAAGATTGCCCTCGTTTGAGAATTCGGAGAACACCGACATGGTTGTTCTTCTGCCCGTATACTGATAGTATACCGCATCAGCGAGGTTCATCACAAGACACAGTCCGTTGACTATTGTGAAGAGCCAGGTCACCAGTTGCTTCCTGTTGCACGGCAGCAGAGCCATCACCACAATGACCACAGCATTGGTATACATTATGGCTGATGTGTCAAACCGCAGCGAACCAGCCAGCAGGGTGCCGACGCTATTGCCGTCGAACAGTGTGTTGAGCGTAGCCCAGTTCTCTGCCACATAAGCCACACGGCCAGCCATCATGGCTACATACGCCACGACAAGATGCAGAAAAGCGGGAAGAAGAAGTGACAAATATCTCATTGCGATATGGTGTGATGCTGCGTGAGACATCCTATTTTAACATTATTTCATTTGTTTCGCTTGCAAAGGTACAAAATATTTCGTTACTTTGCAAAAAGTAACAAAATAAAGACAGTTTGCCTGAAGAAATATCGGGCTTTGTCGCTGATAATGAGGAAAATCATAAGTTATGAAGAATAGATACGCAATTCTTGCTGCTACATTCCTGCTATGGACACTTGTGGGTGTTCTGGGCAAAGCGGTGTTCATGCTGTTCTACGCCGACCTGCTCAGCGGCACCTCAGCAGCTGACTGGCTCAGCGTGCTCTGGCACGGCCTTCGCCTTGACATCGCGATAGCGGGATATCTCACCATGGTGCCTGCGCTGATACTCATCGTGACACTATGGCACAACAGCCGCATCGTAACTGCCGTATGGAAGGGCTATATGATGCTGACGGCTGCACTTTCTGCCGTGGCATACATCGTCAATATCGGGCTTTACGGATACTGG
>JAFPAS010000072.1 GCA_017424205.1 Prevotella sp.
ATGCCATGGCATGGCATATGAAAGATGTGCCAGAATATGACCCGAACTCGCCAGAGGTGGGCTTGGTGCATCGTATCGATAAGGATACTTCAGGACTGCTACTTATAGCAAAGACACCAGAGGCAAAGAAAAAACTTGGAAAGCAATTCTTCGAAAAAACCACCCACAGGTCATATCATGCATTGGTATGGGGCCATCTAAAAGAAGATGAAGGGCGAATAGAAGGTAATATCACGCGTGACCCGAAAGATCGTCTTAAGATGACTGTGGTAGCCCCAGAAACAGGTATTGGCAAGAATGCAGTGACACATTGGAAGGTCATAGAACGTTATGGATATACCACTCTAGTAGAATGCATTCTTGAAACAGGTCGCACGCACCAGATTCGTGCACACATGAAGGCTATAGGTCATCCGCTTTTTGCCGATGAGCGTTATGGCGGAATGGAAGTGCTACGTGGTGAACGTTCTTCTACGTATAAGGCTTTTATTAATAACTGCTTTAAGCTATGCCCACGTCAAGCTTTACACGCAAAAACCTTAGGATTTGTACATCCGACCACAGGTAAGCAGATGGATTTTACTTCAGAATTGCCTGACGACTTGAATGCCGTAATCCAAAAATGGCGTGACTACATTAATGGCACCACACGTAATACTATGGAATAAAGTAGTAGTCGGGATGTGTAAATGAAGAATACGAAATAACAATAATAATATAAGAAGAATATTATGAAACGCAAAATAGCAATAGTATGTGGAGGCGATTCAAGCGAGCATGATGTATCGATGCGCTCTGCACGTGGTCTCTACTCTTTCTTTGATAAGGAGCGATATGATGTATATGTTGTAGAGATAAAAGGTCTGGACTGGCATGTCAACCTGCCTTCTGGAGATGTGGCACGTATATGTCGTGATGATTTCTCTTTTATGCTTGACGGCCAGAAGCATAATTTTGATTATGCTTATATTACTATTCATGGTACACCAGGAGAAGATGGTATCTTACAGGGATACTTTGAACTCCTGCATATACCGTATTCTACTAGCGATGTCTTTGTTGAGGCGCTCACGTTTGATAAGTTCGCACTGAACAATTATCTGCGCGGGTTCGGTGTGGCTGTTGCTGACAGTATTCTCGTGCGTCATGGCCATGAACACGAAATAGACGAACAGGCTATTGTTGAAAAACTTGGGTTGCCAGTTTTTGTGAAGCCAGCTGCTGACGGTTCAAGCTTTGGTGTTAGCAAGGTTAATGATATTGATCATCTTGCTCCAGCCCTGCGAAAGGCATTCCTTGAGTCAGAGGCAGTTATGATAGAAGGTTTCCTTGATGGCGTTGAGATTAGTCAGGGATGTTACAAGACAAGAAAACGCAGCGTTGTTCTGCCAGCGACAGAGGTTGTTACAGATAACGAATTCTTTGATTATGATGCTAAATATAATGGACAAGTTGAGGAGATAACACCTGCACGCCTTTCTCCGTCTACAGCAGAACGCGTGGCAAAAATTACAAGCGCTATATATGATATCCTTCATTGCAATGGTATTATACGCATAGATTATATCATTTCAAAGAACGAAGATGGTTCAGAGCGCATTAATATGCTTGAGGTTAATACCACACCGGGAATGACAGCTACTTCATTTATTCCTCAGCAGGTACGTGCTGCAGGTATGGAAATGAAGGATGTGTTAACAGAGATCGTAGAGAATCAGTTCTGATACTAAGTGCCTAATAATGATGCTATACATATGAAAAACAATTATGATGATATACGTCCTTATGGACCAGGTGAAGTGAAGCCTGCTGTAGAATCGCTTTTGCGTGACAGACAGTTCATGACTATTCTTAGAGGCTTTATACCATTGCCAAAGTCAGTCATTCGCTTTATTATCCGCACAATGTTTATTGGTGTGAATACACCTTTAGACTTCCAGCTGCGATATATGAAGCATGTGGTGAGATATGTACTGCGCAAGTGCTCTGACGGCTGCACTTTCGGGGGACACCCTCTTCCTTCAAAGGAACAGCATCATACATATCTTTCTAACCACAGAGATATAGTACTTGATTCAGCAATTCTTGACCTGAAACTTGTAGAAGAAGGATATGACAATACAGTAGAGATAGCCATAGGCGATAATCTTCTGATATATCCATGGATTCGCACATTAGTAAAAATAAACAAAGCATTCACTGTGAAGCGCGGATTATCTCCTCGCCAGCTGCTTGAGAGCTCTATACTTATGTCGAATTATATACATCATGCCGTAAAGGAAAAGGGTGAGAATATCTGGATAGCTCAGAGAGAGGGCAGAGCGAAGGATTCTGACGACCGCACCCAGGAGTCTGTATTGAAGATGCTCGGATACGGTGGCGATATTAGAGAACTAAATATCGTTCCGCTGACAATATCGTATGAGTTTGACCCATGCGACTATCTTAAGGCCAAGGAGTTTCAGTTGAAACGTGATAACCCTGCATATAAAAAATCAAAGCAGGATGACCTCGATAATATGAAAACTGGCATAATGGGTTATAAAGGACGCATACATTATGAGTGCGCACCATGTATAAATACCTGGCTCGAAGAATTGCAAGAGCTTCCAAAGACTGAGTTCTATGCAGAGGTTGCAAAACGAATCGACCGGGAGATTCATTCTGGATACAAGCTTTTCCCATGTAACTATATTGCTCTTGATATGCTAAATTCAAGCAAAGCAAATGTAGAACACTATACGGATGAGGACGTTAAGCGGTTTGAGAAGTATCTCGATGATCAGCTTGGAAAAATCGATATACCTGAAAGGGATGAGCCATTTCTACGTCAATGCATGCTGACGATGTATGCAAATCCAGCAAAGAATAAGATGGCATTGATGTCATAGACAAAAGCGGCTATTCAAAATCTGAATATTTTGGAGCTGAGATTCCGCTAATCGAATCATTATTGTAATATGGTGAGGAAAATGAATTATAAATATATATTCTTGTTTGCTATCTTTGGAATCCTGTTTTCTTCGTGTTCTGATGAAGAAAGCAGTGATTTGTCATGCCTTACAGCAGAAATGTGTGATGTGTATTTGTCTGCTCCACAAACAGCAAATATGGCTTTGACAGACAGTGACAGGAAAATCTCGTTTGAAAAGCCTTTGACAATATCTTGGGCATCGAAGGCTGATTCTACATACCGTGCCATGTTGTACTATAATGCTCCGATAACATCAAGCGTGGTTTCTCCGTTATATGCAGAGCGCGTGTTAATACTTGTTCCGCAGTCAAAGGAAAAGGCTGAAGAATGGCGAGATAATGCTGACCCCGTTATTCTAAACAGCTTATGGCTTGCAAAGAATGGCAAATACCTGAATATGAGTGTCAGCGTGAAAAGTGGAGCAACCTCTGACGATACGCAATACCATTCAGTTGGCATGGTATGCGATACCGTTTATCGTTATGCAATGAATGCTAAACACTGTTACCGTATGTGCCATTCTCAGAATGATGTTCCTTCACACTATACAATTAAGACATATTTCTCTATACCGATTGTAGACGTGCCACGTGGTGATACCATATCTGTGACTGTTCCTACATACGAAGGGCAGAAGGTCATAGAAGTTGTAAAGGAATAGAATTTAATCTATGATATTTTCTGGCCAGCAAACTATGTTATAGTAAGTCCGTTTTATAATATTTTACCTTTTAATTATACGTATTTTGAAGCGTCTCAAGTACATATTTTCTGTCGGGTTTGTGCTGTTGATTTTTTCTGCGCAGCATAAAGCATGGGGACAGTCAGATGTGTACAGAAATGACACTCTCGCATATTTGCATTATGTATTCCAGCGCGATTCTGTCACCAGAGCCGTGCTCGATGCATATGAGAGTGCGCTGCATGCTGGTGATAATGAGGCATTATTGAATAGCTATATACGTCTTTCAGAACTTTCTGTTGAGCGTGGCGACTATCAGAAAGCGCGCGACTATGCCTATAAAGCTATCATGACAAATAATCTTCTGCCTGAAAGACGAAGCATGTCGCACGTATACCTTAATATATATAAGGCTCAGGAAGAAGGACAGCCATATGATTCGTCGAGATTCTCTATTTTAAGAAAGGCGATGACATTGGCAACTACAGACGATGAACGCTTTGAGGTATATATTTATATGGCGGTCTATTATGCTCAGCAGCGTGACGTCGAACGTTATTCTTTTTGGCGGAATCTATACGGCAGTTTAGCCGATGACAACCGTAAGCGAGTATATGCTGATATTTTCTGGAGAGCAGAATCTTTCCGTTATGCGCTAAATGCTAAGGTGGATTCTGCTGCAATAATGTGTCAGCGCATTCAAACTCCGCAACTCAGATATAATGCCCTCCTTTCCCTATATCGTGAAAATGGACAGTTCTCCAAGGCGATGCATTATGCAGATTCGGTAGATAATCTTATGCGTCGTGAAGCAGCATTGTCTGGAACCTTCGTCACGGCATATCTGCAGGCGGCTATAGAAAGAAGTAGCCTTGAACACACTGGCTACCTTGAACAGATGCAGATAGCATCTTCTATGGCTGAGATAAATCAGAACAGGCTTCTACACGAACAAATGCAGCTCGAAGCAGAACGCGCATCTAATGAGGCACGTCAGATTGAGATGGCTGGCGAAGAACGCCGACGCAGTTTTCAGTTAGAGCAAGCACGTCATCAGCAACAGCAGCTTCAGGCAGAGAACCAAGAAACCGAGCATCAGGCAGCATTGATAGACAAACGGGAGTCAGTGGCTCGTCTTATAATAGTAGCGATTATTATTGTTGGCATGATACTATTCATTATGCTTGCTTACTTCTTCGTGTGGGTAAGGACGAAAGCTCGTGCAACCGATAATATGCGCAGAATGAATGAAGAGGAAGACATTCTTCGAAATACTGCAGTTGAGGCCTCTGCAAGCCGTGATCGCTTCATTCGTGACATGACTTCAGAGATGCAGCAGTCATTGGGCGAAGTGTCTAACTATGCTCAGATTCTGGCCGATGTTGATAATAAATTATCTGAAGAAGAACGCAATGAATATGGAGAAAAGGTGCTCAACTGCAGCATACGTGTAGTTGACCATATAAACTCCATTCTTAATCCTAACGAGTATATGCCGCAGGCTGACAGAGCCTCCGAAGAGGCGCGCATAGAGCGAGCGCGCAGGAAATACTCGCAAGGGATGGCGGTAATGATAATCCTGCTTTTTATTTCTTCTGTAGCACTCTCACACCATCATGCCTCATACACCTCTATCTATGATACAGGATACGGTCTGCCTTATCGACGGAATACGGTAGATAGCGGAGTAATGATGTGCGTCGACCAAGCATATCGTGTGCGTTTTGACAAAGAACAGCTTTCGCAGAAAGTTCAGCATGGCGTAACAGTGGCAAGTAAAATCAACGAACATTATGGTCATTGCATGTTGCTGAGTATACCTGTGATAGCCGACTATGCTACTGGCTCCTGGGAAGAATTTGAACAAAGTTGTGAAACCTTGCGCACCTTTGCAAAGAAATACGGATACACACAGTATTACTATTATACTTTTTTGAAGGAGGTAGAGCGTGGTCTTCGTGATAATAATATGTTCCGTGCAATGACAGTATTGGAGAACATGGAACGAGAGGCTGAGTCTGCCAATAGCCAGTATGGAAAGTTCTATGCAGGTATAGCGCGCATGATGGTGAGCAAGAAGCGCGAAGACCCTATTGGCGTTATAAAGTGGGCGCATCTCGCTTTGGAAATAGGTAAAGGTATAACAGATGAAATTGATCTGTCGTCTATTTATATTGAGATGTTTCATCATACACATGGCGCGCGTCGCACATCATACGGCGATAGTCTCCTGCGTTGTGCTGTAAAGACAGCAAAGTCGATAGTAAATATAGCACATTCGAATCTCGAACGAGCTTATTTCTGCGCTGTAAACGATAAACCGGCTGACTACTATCGCCACATAGCAGTATATGACAGCCTTAATGCTATATACAATATAAACTCCTCTTACGAGATTCCGATCAAGGCATATAGGTTTGTCATGGAAGATGATGTAGACTCTGCGTTGGCCGTAATGAATACCATGCCTGATCGTTTTGAGTCATATAAGTATCAGCTGGCATTAGCAAGCCGGCATAAACGATATGAATATGCCATGGAAATCCGAGATTCGTTATTGCGCATGAGAAAGAATAACGAATATCAGCTAATGGAGAATGATATAGCTGCTATTTCCGAACTCAATGGCACAGATTCTTTACGGCGTGTTGTAGCAGAGAAGCATGAGACTGCTCTTCAATTGCAAGCACAGCAGAAGGCTATGGCTGTCCGCAAGCATCGTATGGCGATAGAGAAGGAGCGACAGGATATGAGACTCCGCAAACTGGCTGATGATAACGCCAGAAGAGCAAGCGAAATGGAGCTGCATGCTACAAATATAGCCACAAATAAGCTTAAACTGCAGGCTCAGGCTACAAAAGCACGAATGGAAAGCGACCAGGCAAGTCACGAACATATGATGCTGCTCATCACCGTGGGTACGCTTTCGATACTTGCCATGGTAGTACTTCTGTTTGTCATATATATATGGCGTCGCCGTACGGCAATACTGTATATGCAGCTCGAACAGAAAAACCGAGCCCTTAATATAGCCAGAGTCGAAGCAGAACAGGCAATTGAGCGAAAGGAACGCTTCATACAGAACATGTCACACGAACTCCGTACTCCGCTTAACGCAATAACCGGTTTCTCACAGCTGCTCGCACTTCCTGCAGACTCGTTCTCTGACGAAGAACGCCAGAGGTTCGCACAGCATGTCGAACACAATATCAATCTGCTCACTATGCTCGTTGACGATATCGTCGATATTGGCAGTGTTGAGCGCGGAAGCTATAAGATTGTATGTAGCGAAACAAGTGTTAATGACATCTTGCGTCAGGCACTTGGCACGGTAGAATATCGTGTGCCTGCAGATGTGGCGATGAAACTTAACACAGAATTGCCAGATACATTTACGTCTTATACTGACGGGCGTAGAATTCTGCAAGTGTTAGTAAATTATCTTACCAATGCTATAAAGCATACTGTCGAAGGAACTATAACGCTTTCTGTAGAACGTTTTCTTGATGACAAAAACATTCCGATGCTACGCTTCGCTGTTGCTGATACAGGAGCAGGAGTGCCTCCGTCGCAACACGAGAATATTTTTTCCCGTTTCGTGAAACTTGAGAAATTCGTGCAAGGCACGGGACTCGGACTGAGCATTTGCCGCATAATAGCCGAGAAGATGCAAGGCCGCTGCTATCTTGATACAACATATCCTGCAAGCAGTCCGGATACAGACCATGGCGCACGCTTCGTATTTGAACTCCCTGTGGTTGTAAATAATAATGCATAGTGAAAACTATTAGATAGCTATTGCACGTGTATAGCATGCTATCTGTTTCAATATATATATAATAATGTGAGTGTTTGCTAAAAGCTAACATTCACATTATTATTTTTTTTATGAATAATCTGCACATCTGCACTGGTTATGTAACTTATTGTGTTTTAAGGAGTTCGTGCTTGCGCAGATGCTGTGCAGATAGATGCAGAATCAAGGACATAAATAATGCCGGCAGTGGGAATGTGTTTTTCCCCTCTGCCGGCATTATTGTTTTATTGTGCGAATGTTATTTTACGATATATTTTTTACCATTCTTGATGACTATGCCTCGATATGAGGAATCAACGAGTTGTCCGGTAATGGAAAACATGGTGTCATTACTTTCATATTTTGCGTTTGAAATATTTTCTATACCAGTAGTCCATCCGGAATTGTACTCATCTTCTAATAATATTTTACCGTCAGATATAGTAATTATAGCACTGTTTACACGTTCATCATATGAACGAACTGGTTCCCATTTTTGTGATTCGCTCGATTTTGATGCGAAATAAACACGATATTCCCCCTCTTGGAGATTGGCTAATTCTACTCCTGGGAAGTTAAGATTTATACTATATATGTAAAAATCCATACCATATCCCAGACAAGTGCCAGTCTCTTTCGCAAGTACAATTTCTTTGTCATTAGCCCCTATAGGCTTTGCAATCAGGCCGAAATCTCCATTGAATGTTTCTGGGGAGCAATTCGTAATTCTATTTCCAGAAGCGTTCAATTTACCGGCAAACATGCTGAATCTCATGCTCTCTGTTGTTCCGAACATGGAAGAATATCCCTCGTATTCCTTGTCATCTATAAACACAGGTATCATCTCCTGTCCAGTAGAAAAACCGTTGAGTGAAGACAGATCGTAATATCCATCCTGTGAGCCATTCCATCCCCAATTCACATGGACAAGTCCTCTGTTGTCGTATCCGTCAATTACAAATGCGTGGCCTCCGCTTTTTGAATTACCTCCGTACAATATAGGGTGGCCGTTAGACAGGAATGTGAAAATAATGTCAGTCCATTCCTTTATATTCATATAATTACGCACATAGAACCTGAGATTCTGGCTATAACGGAAGTATTTCGACATAGCTTCTGGCACTCGGAATGAGTATGAGCCGCTACCAGAAATGTCATAGTCCATCTGTACAGATATGCCGCAGTGCGACATCAGCTTTGCAACAGCCGAGCCCTCCTCGTCTGTATACGATGCGCCATATACATGCAACATATTATTCCAGTCATAAT
>JAFPAS010000073.1 GCA_017424205.1 Prevotella sp.
ACATGGCGTAGCGTGGCGAACCGTCGAGACGGATGATGAATAGACCAATCAAGCTCCACATCTCCATAATAAAGCACGGCATAATCCACATCATATAGTCGAGCACTTGTGGCATCAACGTGTCGGAGGCTCCGAGATACTGTGCCGTCAGTGTGGGGAATGAATAGACAAAGGCTGCCAGCAATAGCATGATGGCGGTTGAAAAATATATAGCTTGTGAGATGTTGATGCGTGCGGTTTTAATATTCTGTCTTGATAGATGGACAGAGGTGACCACAGAGCAACCTGCTCCAATCATCAGACCGATGCCAGAGACAATCTGGTATATAGGCACAATAATATTGACTGCTGCCACACCATCTGCACCTACACCGTGACCGATGAATATTCCGTCAATGGCTGTAACGGCAGATATGGACAGACAGCCAAGTAGGGTGGGTATGAGTATCTTGCGGAATAAGACAGATGTACGTTCTGTCTCGAAATCTATAGCATCTCTATTCATTTCGTGTTTCTCTGAAATTTTTCGCAAAGTTAACAAATAATTATCATAAACAAGCCAATAGTTCCAATTATTCATCAGAATATCTGTAGCAGAAGAGCTATCGTTCTCTTTCAGCTTAAGAACTTTTCTCAATCAAAATCCAAATTAACAATAACAATACATACAGAAACAATGAAAATCAATAAAGTTCATCTTATAACGTTCTCTCCAACAAGAACCTCCCTGCGTATTGGAAAAGCAATAGCCAATGGGATAGAGGCGGAAGAACTCGTAGTGTCTGATTTCACTCATAGCGATAAGCAGGAAAGTGAAATAAAAGAGAATGATCTGGCAGTAATATCATTACCCGTATATGGCGGGCATATCGCACCGCTTGCAAAAAAACGCATAGATAGTGTTAAGGGATGCGGCACTCCTGCGGTAGTCATCGCTGTCTATGGTAACCGTGATTACGAAATGGCGCTGCATGAAATGGCGGAATATTGTAGCGGTCATGGATTTAAGGTTGTCGCTGCAGGCACTTTTGTTGGAGAACATTCTTACTCTACACAACTCACTCCTATAGCTATGGGACGTCCTGATGCTGATGACGAGGAATGTGCACGACAGTTTGGCGTGGCAATTCGTCAGAAAATGGAGTCAGCAGAAAATACAGAAGATTTGTCTGTAGTGGATGTGAATGATATAGAACGCCCGAAACAAGATGCTGAGGCTGTCAGCAGATTCAAATCGACTGTGGCAGGATGGGTGAAAGACGGAATGATAAAACCGTCAGTGCCTGAGGTAGATAGGTCTAAATGTAATGGCTGCGGAGTATGTGTTGGTGTGTGTCCGACTGCGGCAATATCAGAGGATGATGTTTCTGTTGTTTCTGTAGATCGATGCATTAAATGTTGTGCTTGCGTAAAAGAATGTCCTGAACATGCTCGCTCGCTTTCTACACCGTTTGCCCGTCTGCTTGCCGACAATTTTAAGGAAAGAAAAGAGAATATGACATTGCTTTAATGCAGAAAAGTGTTCTGCAGCAGATGTGTGTTCTCTTCAAATATACGTAGTTGTCTGTCATATTGTTACGTATTAACAAAGATTTAACACAATTAAATTGGAGGGTTAGGAAAAAAGGACTAACTTTGCAAAAATATAGGCTTCACCTCGGAAATATAAGTAATTTCTTACTTTGAGGCATATTCTGCGTTAAGACAGATAAGTACTAACTAAATATAATTAAATTCAAAAATTATGAGAAAATCTTTACACATTACACTTTTATTCTTCATGATGCTGCTTACAGGTGCAGCTAATGCAGAAACAGTAACGTTTGATTTTACTGGTAGCACAGCTTATGGAATGACTCTGCTCAGCGGTTCTACTCAGGAATACAACCTAGATCCAACAATTTGTACAGAGGGTGCAGTTACACTGACCTTGAACGGAAGATCAAGATGGTGGAAAGCAAGTAAGGGTAATGAGTTGCGATGCTATAGCGGAACAACATTTACAGTGTCAGTACCAAATGGTGTTATCACAAAGGTTGAACTTACTGCTACAACTCCTTCTAATTTCACAGCAAACGGATATAGCAATGGAGTTTGGGAAGGTTCGGCATCAAGTGTAGACTTTGCTTGTACAATTACAAAAAGTAACACTCCTATTTCTAAGATGACTGTTACTTACTCTGCATCATCTGCATCAAAGAAGGCTGCTGAGCTTGCATTCAGCGAAACATCTGTAACAGGTGTTGTTGGCAAGCCATTCACAGCTCCTACACTGACTAAGGCTACTACAGCGAGCGTGCAGTATACATCTGATAATACTAATGTAGCAACAGTTGATGCTAACTCTGGCGCAGTAACACTCAAAGCTGCTGGTACAGTGAAGATTACAGCAACAGCTGCAGAGAATGATGAATACTATGAGGGTAGCGCATCTTACACTATACAGGTAAACTCAGAGGATTTCACAAGCTCTAAGGAGAATCCGCTTACTGTAGCAAAGGTGATGGCTGCATACGCTAATGGCGAGACAATCTCTGGTGATGTGTATATCAAGGGTATTGTAACTCAGGTAGACGAAATCAGTGCTCAATACGGCAACGCTACATACTGCATCAATGATACTGATTCAAAGGATGGACAGTTGAAGATATATCGTGGTATGTATATCGATGGTGAGAAATTCACATCAACAGATCAGCTTGTACCAGGCGATGAGGTGATTGTATGTGGTAAGATGACAGTATACAATGACGTACCTCAGATGGCACAGGGAAATATGATTGTTTCGCTTAAGAAAGGTTCTTCATCTGTTGTTGACATCACAAACACTCCTGAGACAGCATACACAGTAGCTAAGGCTAACGAGCTTATTGCTGCAGGAGAAGGTCTCGTAAACTCTGTATACGTAAAGGGTGTAATCAGCAAGATTGATGAGGTTAGCGTAAGCTATGGAAATGCTGGCTTCTACATCAACGATACAAATACAGAAGAAGGTCAGCTCCAGGTTTATCGCTGCAAATATCTCAACAACGAGAAATTCACAGCAGAAGACCAGATTGCTGTTGGTGACAACGTTGTAATATACGGACAGCTTAAGAACTATAACGGCACATTCGAAATTACTAATTGCTACGTATACTCAATTGAGAAGAGCGCAACAGGTATCGAAGGTGTTGAGGCTGACAAGATGCAGAACAATGGTGAGGTTTATGACCTCAGCGGTAAGGTGGCTCCAGCATCACGCAAGGGTATTGTGATTGTTGGCGGAAAGAAGATCATTAGAAAATAACCTTTCGCAACACACATAAGTGAAATAACCGACGAGGTGCGGCAATCGGATATGATTGCTGCACCTCGTTCCGTATAAGGAGATATCAGCGTAGATGTGGCTGATTTGGCAAATGCAGAATATGTTTTGCACTTTTATTTACCTGCAACACTACTCATTATAAGCGATATATGTTAATTCTTGATAAAAACTTTCATTATCAATATTTTTTTTGTACTTTTGCACTAGCATATATAGAACGCACGTTGCGCATGTGTGTTGCTTCTAAATAGAAGTGCCATGATGTGTAACTGCGGGATGTATATTCAAAAACAGATTTATTAATTAGAACATATAACCTTAAAGAAACATTATGAAAAAATTCAATGATGAGAACTTCCTGCTCGAAACAAAGACAGCGCAGGACCTATACCACAATCATGCGGCTAAAATGCCTATCATCGACTATCACTGCCACCTGATTCCTCAGATGGTTGCTGAGAACAAGCGTTTTGACTCTATTGCACAGATTTGGCTCATGGGCGACCACTATAAGTGGCGCGCAATGCGTTCAAATGGTGTGAACGAACGTTTCTGTACAGGCAAGGATACAACTGACTGGGAGAAGTTTGAGAAGTGGGCTGAGACAGTGCCTTACACATTCCGTAACCCTCTCTATCACTGGACACACCTCGAGCTGAAGACAGCTTTCGGTATTGAGGAGACTCTTAATCCTACAAATGCTCGTGCAATATACGACAAGTGTAACGACCTTATTGCTAACGATCCAAAGTTTACACCTCGTGGTCTGATGGAGCACTACAATGTAGAGCTTGTTTGTACAACAGACGATCCTGTAGACTCACTGGAATACCATGATGTAGTTGCTGCTGACCCAACATGCAAGACACGCATGATTCCTGCTTGGCGTCCTGATGCAGCAATGAATATCGAGGCTGCTACATTCAAGGCATATGTTGAGAAGCTGGCTGCTGTTTCTGGTGTTGAAATAAAGACTTTCGCAGACATGATTGCAGCACTGCAGAACCGTCATGACTTCTTCGCTTCTAAGGGTTGCAAGCTCTCTGACCATGGTATCGAGGAATTCTACGACGAGCCATACACAGATGCAGAGATTGATGCAATTCTCGACAAGGCTCTCAGCGGTAAGGCTGTTAGCGTAGAGGAGCAGCGCAAGTATAAGCATGCGTTCCTCAAAGAGATGGCTATCATGGATTATGAGGCAGGATGGACACAGCAGTTCCACTACGGAGCTATCCGTAACAACAATACACTGATGTTCAACAAGCTTGGTGCTGATACAGGCTTCGACTCAATCGGTGAGTTTACAACAGCGAAGGCTATGAGCCACTTCCTCGACGAACTGAATGTACAGGGCAAGCTTGCTAAGACAATCCTTTACAACCTCAACCCATGCGCTAACGAAGTTATCGCAACAATGCTTGGCAACTTCCAGGACGGTTCATGCCCAGGTAAGATTCAGTGGGGTTCAGGATGGTGGTTCCTCGATCAGAAGGATGGCATGGAGAAGCAGATGAATGCACTTTCTGTTCTTGGTCTTCTTTCACGTTTCGTAGGTATGCTTACTGACTCTCGCTCATTCCTCTCTTACCCACGTCATGAGTACTTCCGTCGTACACTCTGTAACCTTGTTGGCAAGGATATCGAGAACGGTCTCATACCATTTGAGGGATATGAAGAGCAGCGCGTTCGCCAGATGATTGAAGACATCTGCTACAACAATGCAAAGGAATACTTCAACTTCTAAGACATAACCCGTAATCTTCGGATATTGATATAGGGAGATAGAGGACGATACGTTGTGAAAATTATTGCAGCAAACATCTGTCTTCTATCTCCCTGCTTTTTATTCGTTCGTTAGGAATGAAAACATCTTAATGTGTTGAGTAGAGATGATGCTAATCTGATTTTGTCTGTGTTTTCTTTTACTTTTCTAATGAGCATTCCCCTGTCAGTTAATTATTGCATGCTAATTTGCAGAAGATATTACTAACCCAACTCGTCAATAATCAATGGAGCAAAATGCTGAAATGAATCTCGCATGGCAATACCTTGAAGGAACAAATATATCTGTGTTCCTTACAGGTAAGGCAGGCACTGGCAAGACGACATTTCTGAAAAAGCTTAGGGAGAGATTACCCAAGCGTATGGTAGTGCTTGCACCGACAGGTGTGGCTGCTATTAATGCAAACGGTCAGACAATACATTCGTTCTTTCAGTTGCCATTCACTCCTTTTGTTCCTGGTATGAAAACGGATGACGAACGGAAGCATTTCAGAATAAGCAAGGAGAAAAAGAACTTGTTTAGAACTGTTGACTTGCTGGTGATTGACGAGGTGTCAATGGTGCGTGCGGATTTGCTTGATGCTATTGATGCTACGCTAAGACGTTACCGTAATCCACTCGAACCGTTTGGCGGTGTTCAGCTACTCCTTGTCGGCGACCTGCAGCAGCTTGCTCCTGTCGTGAAGGACGATGAATGGCAGATCTTATCAAAATATTACGACACCCCGTATTTCTTCGGCTCTAATGCATTGAAATCCTTACGATACGTCACAATAGAACTCAAGCATATCTATCGTCAGCAGGATAAGCAGTTCATAGATATATTGGCATCAATACGAGAGAACCGGGTGACGAATGAGGTGATAGACGCGCTTAATGCAAGATATATCCCTGGATTTAGTGTTGAGAGCGATGCAGGAGAAACTGATGTCCAGAACATGTGGATTCATCTCACCACTCACAATCGTACAGCAAATGCATACAACGAAAAGCGGATGGAGCGCTTGAAAGTTTCAGAGCATACATTTACTGCAAAGATAGAAGGTGTATTCCCTGAATACTCTTATCCTACAGATGTCACTCTCAATCTGAAAGTAGGAGCACAAGTGATGTTTGTAAAGAACGACTCATCGCCAGAGAAACGTTATTATAACGGTAAGATGGGTATTGTTGACGATATTGTGAGCGAAGGCATTGTTGTAAAAACACGGAATGAAACAACCGCAGCGACAGAATATATCGTAGTGTCTACTGAAGTATGGGAAAATATAAAATACTCTCTCGACGAAAAGACAAAAGAAATAAAGGAGGAGGTGGAAGGTGTGTTCCGCCAATATCCTTTACGATTAGCATGGGCAATTACGGTGCATAAATCGCAGGGCTTGACGTTTAGTCATGCTGTGCTTGATGTCAACCACTCATTTGCTCATGGACAGGTGTATGTAGCGCTATCCCGTTGCCGCTCGCTTGAAGGGTTGGTGTTGTCATCACCATTGAATACGCGCAGCATCATTACAGATTCAAGGGTGGGAGATTTCGTTCATTATGCCATTGTTCATAGTCAGACAGCGCAGCAGTATCTTCCAATGCAGAAGTTCGAATATTTCTGTACGCTCCTGAATGAACTATTCTCATTTGACACCCTGTTAAGAGATTTCGACCATCTAAAGCGTGTGGCATGTACAAATCTCCCTGCTTCGCAAGAGACATATCTCAATATGTTGCATTATGTGCGTCAGGTAATTGATGCAGACATAATTGAGGTGGCAAGAAAGTTCAAGATACAGTATGGCAGAATCCTGTCTGATGCTGGCACTGATTACGGAAGCTCGGAGGTGTTGCAGCAGCGCATAACCAGTGCAGCAGCGTATTTTGAACAGAAAACCACCGAGATTGTATGTCCGTTGCTTGATGCCACAAAAGTTGTCACCAACGGATTGAAGAATAAAGCAACAGCTAAGCAGATGACGATAGCATACGATGCTTTGCGCCTTTCGTGCGATATTAAAGCCGGAACGCTAAAAGAAGCGAAGGAAAAGGGATTCGAGATACATTCCTACATATCATCAAAAGCCAAATCATCAATCAACGACGAGAGGAAACGTCGCGTGTC
>JAFPAS010000074.1 GCA_017424205.1 Prevotella sp.
GGTATTCTCCAAAATTTGCTTCATAAGTTTTACATGCATTTTTATCAAATTCCGAAGAAAACACACAATATCCTCCTGCGGATTCAAAACCTAATCTAATTCCGCCAATGCCAGCAAATAAATCGATAAAACGAAAAGTGTTCCAATTCATTTCTATACCTGTTTATTATTACCTACTAATAAATCTTTTACATCAATTTTGAGAATTGTAGCAATCTCATTTAGTTTTTTAAAATCTGACTGAATGCTGGCAGCACTGTCTGCCTATCTCTTCTGTCTGCGCGACTTTTCCAGTCGGTCGTTCAGGATATCGAGAAGCGACACAGCATCCATTGTCATTCCCTCAACGCTGATGCTCTCCTGCGCACCTGTAACCTTATTGTTAAACTTGCGTGCCATGCGTTCTGCCACGGAAGAATCAATAATCTTCTGCTCTTCAATATCTTCGTTGTATTTCACACAGATAAGATTTCCTGTCTTCTTCGTCATGTAGAACTCTTCTACATCACAGAATCTTATCTCGTGCTCCTTTATGCCTGACAACACTATACTGCGCTCTGTAACCACAATATAAGGCTTCTTCTGCAGGAAATGCTTTGTCAGTGTATACACGACCAGCAGCAGTCCGCAGCCAAAAAACAGAAGGGTGGCAATGCCTATGACCTTCGCCACGATATCATCTGACGAAAGCAGGAAGCATCCGCAAGCAACGAAGAGCAAGCAAGCGAGCAAAGTTCCGATGTTTCTCTTGTAAGAATGATAGATTCTGATTTCTTCCATTGTGTTGTGCATTTAGGTTAAAAATATGCTCCAATCCATAACTAAGCATAAGGAAGGAGCATATAAAAGATACAAAAAACCAGTAATTTTGCCTTGTACTCCGACCGGGAATCGAACCCGGATCTACTCTTTAGGAGAGAGTTGTTCTATCCATTGAACTATCAGAGCAGCCTGTTGGGGGTGTGAGCGTGTGCTGCGCATGTCTGGAGGCAGGCTTTCCTCCAGCCGCGCATATATCATTCGGGCTGCATCGTTGCCGATGCTTGAGCTTATCCTACCTGCGAACCAGGCTTCACATCCTTAGATGTCGTTGTCACAGAGAGTGTGCCGTCGAAATTGACTGCAGAGAGAATCATGCCCTGGCTCTCCTCGCCCATCATCTTTCTTGGAGCGAAGTTAGCCACGAAGAGCACCTGCTTACCTACGAGTTCTGCTGGGTCTTCATAGTATGCTGCGATACCTGAGAGGATTGTTCGTCCCTCTGGTGTTCCGTCGTCAATATGGAACTTGAGCAGTTTCTTTGATTTCTTCAGTTTCTCGCACGACTTCACGAGTCCTACGCGTATATCAAGTTTCTCGAAGGTATCAAAGTCTACGTTCTCCTTCACTGGCTCTGGGGTATATGCAGCTGCCTCATTAGCACGCTTTGTGTCTTCGAGTTTCTGCAGCTGCGCATCAATCACGCTGTCTTCAATCTTCTCAAAGAGCAGTGCAGGCTCTGCCAGCTGCTTTCCTACTGGCAGGATGTCCATTGTACCGAGCTGCTCCCATTCGAACGAATCCATATTGAGCATTTCACGCAGGCGCTTGCTGCTGAACGGCAGGAATGGTTCGAAAGCGATAGCGAGGTTTGCAGTCAGCTGCAGACATACGTGGAGTATGGTTTCTACGCGCTTTGTTGCAGCCTCAGCCACAGCAGCGTCGTCACTCTTCATGTCCTTTGCCACCTTCCATGGCTCGCACTCGGTGATGTATCTATTGCCTATTCTTGCCAGATTCATTGCCTCGCGCTGTGCCTCGCGGAACTTATACTGCTCGAGCAGAGACTCTACGTTCTGCTTCACGTCCTTAAATTCTGCTATAGCCTGCGCCTCGGTCTCTGTCAGTTCGTTGCATGCTGGCACAACACCGTCAAAGTATTTCTTTGTGAGCTGCAACGCACGGTTTACGAAGTTGCCGTATATCGCTACGAGCTCTGAGTTATTGCGCTCCTGGAAGTCTTTCCATGTGAAGTTGTTATCCTTTGTCTCAGGTGCGTTTGCTGTGAGCACGTAACGCAGCACATCCTGCTTGCCTGGCAGGTCTACAAGATACTCATGGAGCCATACCGCCCAGTTGCGTGATGTTGAGATCTTGTCGTTCTCCAGGTTAAGGAATTCGTTGGCTGGCACATTCTCCGGCATGATGTATGAGCCGTGAGCCTTCATCATGACAGGGAATATGAGGCAATGGAAGACGATATTGTCCTTGCCGATGAAGTGAACAAGCTTTGTCTCTTCATCCTGCCACCATTTCTGCCATGTGCCCCAGCGCTCTGGCTGTGCGTCGCATAGCTCCTTTGTGTTTGACACGTATCCGATAGGAGCATCAAACCAAACGTAGAGAACCTTTCCTTCTGCACCCTCCACCGGCACTGGTATACCCCACTCGAGGTCGCGTGTCATAGCGCGTGGCTGGAGGTCCATATCGAGCCATGACTTGCACTGTCCGTATACGTTTGTGCGCCATTCCTTATGTCCTTCCAGAATCCACTCCTTCAGCCAGTTCTGATAGTCGCCGAGCGGCAGATACCAGTTCTTTGTCGGACGCTTCACGAGTCCGTGTCCAGGATTATTCTTGTTTGTAGGGTTGATAAGCTCGTCAGGCGAAAGAGTTGCTCCGCACTTCTCGCACTGGTCGCCATAAGCGCCTTCTGCTCCGCATCGCGGACATGTGCCTACGATGTTACGGTCAGTGAGGAATTCGCCTGTCACCTCGTCGCAGTATTGCTCTTCTACAATCTCCTGCATCTTTCCGTCGTCATATAGCTTGCGGAAAAAGTCTGAGGCAAACTTATGATGTATGTCTGATGTTGTTCGGCTGTAGATATCAAACGAGATACCAAAGTCGGCAAAAGAGTCCTTTATGATCTTATGATATCTGTCAACAACCTCCTGTGTTGTTATACCCTCTTTCTTTGCGCGTATGGTTACAGGCACGCCATGCTCGTCTGAACCGCAGACGAACAGCACATCCTGTTTCTTCAGACGCAGATATCGAACATAAATATCTGCCGGAACATATACTCCGGCAAGGTGTCCTATATGCACTCCGCCATTGGCATAAGGCAATGCGGCAGTGACGGTAGTACGCTTGTAGTCTTTCATCTTTATTTGCTGATTTTTATTTCAATGTGCAAAATTAGCACATTTTTTCGAGAAAACGTCACAAGAATAGAAAAAATGTCGTACTTTTGCATAAGAAATGCGGCACCTCAGCAATAAAAACAAACTTTTGCTGCATTCGGTTTGCGATTTCTTTGCATAAGAAATGCGGCACCTCAGCAATAAAACAGGATTTCTGACGCATCCTGACTGGCAACAGGCAAGGCAAATATGCCACAATATATCTCAATGAAAACATGGACGAACTGATTCTGCTATGGGCTAACGGACACTATACGGACGCGCTCGATACATTCATGACGATTTTCACCCACCGCTTCGCGTGGATTCCGCTATATATCGCCATTGCATATGCCGTGGTGAAAACGCTGGGATGGCAGCGCGGACTGGTATATATTCTTGCTGTGGCAGCGGCAATAGTGTGTGCCGACCAGCTGTGCGGCAGTGTGATTCGTCCGGCTGTAGGACGTCTGCGTCCTACTAATCCTGACAATCCTCTCTCTGAGATGATTCATATTGTCAACGGATATCGTGGAGGAAGATACGGCATGCCGTCATGCCACGCGGCTAACACTGCGGCATTCCTCACCATCATCTCGCTGCGATTCCGCCACAGATGGCTCACGGCTATACTGGCGATATGGATGTTAGGCCAGTGCTACTCACGCATGTATCTTGGTGTTCATTATCCTTCTGATTTGCTTGTAGGCGCCACGCTTGGCACACTTTGCTCAGTGGCAGTATTCTTCGTTTACCGCATCATCTGCCAGCGCATATTCAGCGAGAAGCCCGAACGCGTATGCATGCAGAGCGTCAGCGTTCCGCTAATCATCATTCTGTTTTCGCTGGCGGTCATGACGGCTGTCAGCCTGTGGTAAGCGCAGCAGCAAACGTGCGTATGGCTCAATACGCCCCGAGGCACTTGCTGCTAAAATTGATAATTGTTTCGCGCGTTTCTCATGCTCGCCTCATCTCCCGCCAAGCATTCTTTTTCTGCGGTTTTCCGGCTGTCGGCTGCATCCGAAACAGCGGATTCGATATACAATGTGCTTCTGAGTGTGCACCCTCCACCTTCAGAAGCACTTTTTTATTGCACGAAAGACTGCTTCTTACCACCTCAAACACTGCTTCTTGCATGGTGAAAGGCTGCCTTTCAGAATGTCATCAGACAGACTATTCCAACAAACATGCATAACTCGCTGGCATACTATATATTAGTGTGTGGCTTCGTTCTGATTATTCTCCAGCTCCGACTCAATCCTAAAGTTTTTTCATGCTGCATTTGCATCGGTCATTAAAATGTCTTCCTCAGTCTACATGTCCGCAGCCACCGTCTGTCTTCCGCAGGAAAAACTGCCTCACTGATGCGGACGGCTCATGCTGACGCATCGCAGCATCAACTGGCAGAATACTGGCAAAATGATGCTTGAGATTGACCTGCGAAAAGAAACATTCATCAAAATTAGCAACTTTTTAGTCAAAATGGAAGTAATTTAAAATAA
>JAFPAS010000075.1 GCA_017424205.1 Prevotella sp.
ACCTTCGTTCAGCAGAATAATTCGCTCCTGACCATACATATTAATGGCTACAGAGCATAAAAGTATCAGAATCAGCTTCTTCATATTCCAAATGATAGTGTTAGTTTATAGTTACGTCCGGGCATAGGATAGCGCGGAATATGTTCATATTGTTCATCAAGCAGATCACACACTTCAAAGCAGACACCCCACTCTGTTCTGCCCGTAGAATGCGTATAGGTTAACTTTGTATCTATATTATGATAAGGCTTCAGCACATCTTCAGGATCGGCATAACTCCACATACGTTCACCAACATAGAGATATGAAGTTGATAGCAGCAGATTACGCCAGCCAATAACAGAGGTAATGCCCGATGACAATGCCGGGGAATAGCAGATAGGCTTGTTGTAAGTATCCTCATCATCAGGGTCAGTACGGTTCACATCACTCTGCCATGTAAGTGTTCCAAGCAGAGAAAACATCCAGTCAGCACTATTATAGCGTCCCTGTGCAGTAGCATTTAAACCTCTGCAGAAGGTATATCCGTAGTTCATCATAGACCATGTGTATGTACCCTTCAGAGGCAGACACACAATACGATTCTCTATTTTATTCTGATAAACATCAGCCTGCACAGACAGATTCCAATGTGGTGAATCATAATGATATTCCATGCCAATGTTCAACTGTTTGGTATCTTCCGGTTTCAGATTTCTGTTTCCCACCTGAGTATAATAGAGATCATTAAGTGTAGGGGCACGGAAAATATTCTTATACCACGAACGCAAAGTCAATCCTCCCATAGTATAAGCCAATGAAATGGCAGGTGTCCATTTGTCCAGAGGATCAGCAGCACCAACATGTGCAAAAGTAGCATCCTCATAGTGCTGGTGCAGAACAGATGCAGCCACCTGTAGCCCTCTCCAATCGGCCTTTGCAGCCACAACCTGTTTCTGGTCCAGCCTGAACACATCATCAAATTTCTTAAGGTCAGCAGCCAATTTACTATAGCGCACATCATAGCTGGCCGATAACGACAGCCACTGCCATGGCATGAACGCATAGCATAATGCACCATACACATCCTGCTGATTATAATGATTGTTTACACGGGCAGTATTATGATTTTCCGGATAGTCAGTACAATAACGAAGATACTCATTGGTATATTTGGCATTCAACTTAACCTGATGATAGTCAAAGAACTGCGCCTGATAAGACATTTGTACAAAGAAGTCCCTGTCCCATTCACGTCCCACATTCACATACTTATCGCTAAGTCTTCTTACAATACCACCCGGACAACCACGTTCACTGTCGTAATAATAGATATGTGAAGAGAAACCATTCCTGAACAAAGCCCCCTCTATACGTCCGTATTGAATATCGCTGTTGGCACGTCGTCCTATGGTATCTTCATACTCAGAATGATATCTGAAAGGATAATCTCCTTCAGAATCGGTCCATTCAGCATCAATAAAGCCACTCCACGGCTCAGTAGAAAAAAGGTGTGGGTAATCTATCGAAAATAGTATCTTTGCATTTATGGAAACAAAGATATTGGAACAATTAGCTCGTATAGTACTTCCTAGTGAGATACTGGAACGTTTTGAGATAGTAAGAATAGATACCGATGAACAAGATATTGACGCAATGTCAATGACAATTCATCTTGATGAACGTATAAATAAAGAATATCAATCAAACGCAGGATATGAATCTCTTGGTTTTATGGAAGCTGTATCTGTTACTGATTTTCCCATTAGAGACCATAAGGTTATTTTAAAATTACGTCGTAGAAGATGGAGAAATAAAGAAACCGGAGAAAGTTTTGTGGAACAAATAAGTGTAACCGAAAAAGGCACCCGCTACTCAAAAGAGTTTGCGGCTTTTTTAAAAGAGACGTATGGAGACATCCCCGGTGACTTGCCGTACGCTTGAGGGATTCTATCATATAGACGGACATACATTTGAAAAGCAGTACAAGGAAGTATTAAGCGGTTATCGTGAATGGGACCAGCTCTCCCACGCAGAAGAATGGCTGCTGTTCCCTGAAAATATAGGCGAACGTTTGGCTATAGACGAATCCTCACTCTCTAATGGAGAACTCTACACGTTTGTGACAAATCGTGATGCAAAAACCCGCAAAGGTTCTTTGGTTGCAGTAGTTGCCGGCACAAAGTCAGAAGATGTTATCGCCGTTCTGGAACGTATAGACGAAGACAAACTCAATCAAGTCAAGGAAGTTACACTCGACTTATCAGACTCTATGCGTAGGATTATAATAAATGTTTTTCCCAACGCCAGGCGTGTCATAGACCGTTTTCATATACAAAAACTGGCTTGTAATGCCTTGCAGGATATGAGAATAGCACACCGGTGGGATGCAATACAGCAGGCTAACGACGAAATGGAAGAGGCCAAACTAAACGGGGATGAATATGAACCGTTCCGTTTTCCCAATGGCGACACGCGCAAGGAACTTCTGATACGTTCACGCTATCTGCTCTTTAAATCTGCCGACAAATGGACTAAGAGACAGAAAGAACGAGCTGCAATATTGTTTGAAGAATATCCCGACTTAAAGAAAGCTTATGGATTGTGCCACTCACTAAGAATGATATTTTCCAAGAACCTCATAAAAGATGCTGCAAGGTTGTCTATGGCAAGGTGGTATAATCAAGTAGAAGAAGCTGGATTCAAGTCTTTCAATACTATCGCTGCAACATTTTACGAACACTATGATGAAATACTGAACTTCTACAACAACCGCTCGTCAAATGCAATGGCAGAGTGTTTTAATGCTAAAATCAAACTTTTCAGAGCGAACTTGAGAGGTGTGGTTGATAAGAAATTCTTTCTTTTCAGAATTTCAAATTTATATGCTTACCCACAGTAAATTTCTACTGAGCCCACTCCACCCATCTCTTTCAAACTGGGCATTTGCCTTGGCCATATATGTAGAAAACGATGCATAACGCAACTGTACCGATAAAGAATCCGTTTCAGGTCTTCTTGTTTTCAGATAGACAGTAGCACCAGATGCATATTCAGATGCAGACTGACAGTTATCAAGTTTATTGGCATTGAAAAGTGACACACTCTCCAGTGTTGAGAGCGAAAACTTACCTAAATCTACAGTACCATTCTGTGCATTTGTAATTCGTATGCCATCCACATAGATACCAACATGCTGCGCTCCGAGCGACCTCACATTAACCGTTTTCAGTCCACCCAGACCACCATAATCCTTAATCTGCACTCCGGCAAAATATTTCAGCGCATCAGCCACCGATGTATTGCTCAGTGCCTGCAGTTCCCTGTTCTGTAACGTCTGTGAAGTTGCAATAGTGCGGGAATATTGACTGGCAGAAACCGTAACCTCCTGTATATATTGCATACTGTCAAGGCCTGAAGGAATCTTACCGTCCGTAACATTCACAGGACCACCACCTGCCCATGCCATTGTGGCAATCCCCAGGCCACTCAGACCGGCAATACAAAAAAATCGTTTAAAACACCCTCTATACATAACCTATAAATCAAGTCTTTAAATCCTGACATAGGTATATACACAGTTATAAACGACAAAACAGACATTGTAAGCCACTACAAGAGACTATAATACAGATATAAACCTGTACTTCAGTACCCGCCAAAAATGGATATGAGTGAAACCAGCCTTTAATCTCGATTCTTTCCGTACACCTGCGCCAAGAATACATTATTGCTTGCTACGGCCGGTCTTCTGACTTATCCCGTTTATTGCGCCTTCCCAACATTCAAGTCAGTGGCTAAGAGTGCAATAAACACACAATTGCTAAGGGACTTACAGCAGCAGGTACTGTCCCGGATTCACACCGGATTCCCGTAAATCCAAGCCTTGCATAGGCTCGGAAGCCGTAAACTGGGGGCAAAGTTATGTATAAGAAACTTGAAAAACAAAACTTTTTCAGATATTTTTTTTCAGTGAAACTGTACCAGACTAATCAGATTTTACAATGATAGTTTCGTTCAGATTGGTTGAAAAACGCTGGGAAAGATGCTCCGATTTTAGCTTGTAGCGTCTCTGTTCACCCTGGCTTGCACTACGCACAGCACCAAATCCGCTCCTGTTGTTTATAGAGTCTATCCAACGGGGATTTTGCGAGGCGAAGGAAAGGAATGTCTTTCCGCCATCACGCAGAAAAAAGGGGCACTTTCCGAGGAAGAAAAGACACTCATGCGCAGAGTCGGCACGGCATGGGGTTGTGATGAATGTCAAAAGGTC
>JAFPAS010000076.1 GCA_017424205.1 Prevotella sp.
CACACTGCAGTCTTCACTGCAGTAGAGAGCCATCAGCTGATACCAATAAGACGCTGCGCTCCAGTCGCTCTCAATGTAATAGCTGCGCGAAACATAACTACCTGATGCTACATGTATGGTGTCAACTCCTGTCCATTCGGCTTCTGCTCCATAGTCGCGCATGGTGCATAGTGTCAGGTCAATATATGGTCGTGAAACTATCTCGTGAGTAAGTGTCAGTGTCAGTCCGTCTGAGAGAAGCGGACCAATCATAAGCAGGGCTGAGATATACTGCGAACTAACATTGCCAGGAATAGCAATACGGCCTCCCTGAAGGCGGCGGCCCCTGATACGTAGAGGCGGATAGCCTTCCTCGCCAACATACTCTATATCTGCACCTAAGCTACGCAGTGCATCGACAAGTGTCTTTATTGGACGATGACACATGCGTTCAGTACCAGTAATGACATGCTCTTCTCCGTCGCGACAACTAAGATAGGCGGTCATGAAGCGCATAGCAGTACCTGCCGCTTTAATGTCTATGACATTAGGCATATCACGCAATGCACTGACGATAACATCAGTGTCATCGCAGTCAGAAAGGTTGTCGGGAAGTATCATTGAACCACCATTGGCATCATGAGCCATAGCACTGATAAGAAGAGCTCTATTGCTTAAACTCTTTGATGCAGGCAGTGTTACCGTGGCGTTAATATTATTTGGCGCTTTAACTATATATTTCATAGCACAACAAGGGGGAGCTTACGTTCAATTGTTTTGCAAAGCATCGCTGCATGGGTTCTTGTGCAGTCCCATTTCGGCTGCTGTCTTCTCAAGCAGTGCCATTAGCGGTTCACGCTCATTAGGAACCACATTGTCAAGAACTGCATTTTTCAAAGTCTGCTTGAGAATACCGACTTTAGGCGATTGCTGCAGATTGAACATCTGCATTATCTCATGTCCGTCAATCACAGGTTGCAGCAAACGCTTGAAATCACGCTCCTTAAGATCAGAGAGTTTCTCTCTCACAAGTCTGAAATTTTCAAGGAATTGTCGTTTCCTTACTTCATTCTTGCTTGTTATATCTGCTTCGCATAGCGTCATAAGGTCGTCAATATCATCGCCAGCATCATTTATCAGACGACGAACAGCACTGTCTGTAACAATTTCGTCTGCTATTACGATGGGGCGCATGTGAAGGTCGACAAGCTTCTGCACATACTTCATCTTCGTATCCATAGGCAGCTTGAGACGCCTGAAGATTTCAGGGGTCATCTTGGCGCCGATGAAGTTATGATTATGGAATGTCCATCCTGCCAACGGTTCCCAACGCTTTGACTTCGGTTTGCCGACATCATGCAACAGAGCAGCCCAACGCAGCCAAAGATTGTCAGAATGTCTGGCTACATTGTCTAAAACCTCAAGCGTATGGTAGAAATTATTCTTGTGGGCTCTGCCATTTGGCCCTTTCTCTATGATATCAAGAGCTGTAAGTTCGGGCAATATAAGCTGCAGAAGTCCACAACGATGAAGGTCATAAAGTCCCTTCGACGGAACTTTTGACATAAGGATCTTATTCAGTTCTTCTTGTATTCTTTCGCCTGATATAATCTTTATACGCTCCTTGTTACGCACCAGAGCATTGAAGGTCTCGTCTTCTATGAAGAAATTCAACTGGGATGCAAAACGTACGCAGCGCAGCATGCGCAATGGATCGTCAGAGAAGGTTATATCAGGGTCGAGCGGAGTTCTAATAATACCGTCTTCCATGTCGTACAACCCATCAAATGGGTCGACGAGTTCGCCATAGCGTGACGCATTAAGGCAGATAGCAAGTGCATTGATTGTAAAATCGCGGCGATTCTGGTCGTCTTCAAGCGTACCATCTTCTACTATCGGTTTTCTCGAACCTCGCTGATAGCTCTCCTTACGTGCACCGACAAACTCTACCTCAATAATATTGCCACCCTTCTCCTTAAATTTCACCTGTGCTGTGCCAAAATTCTTGAACACAGAAAGAAACGCCTTACGTCCTAAACGTTCTTTTAATGCCTGCGCTACCTTTATGCCGCTTCCGACAACAACCACATCAATGTCATTTGATGGACGCTCAAGGAAGATATCTCTGACATATCCTCCTACAACATAGCACTCGACACCAAGCTGGTCAGCTGTTTGGCCGATAAGGTGGAATACCGGCGTATCAAGTATTTTAGATAATTCTTCGTCTGAATATAGTTTCATTGTCTTGTCTTTTCTGAAATGCCTAAACGTCGGACTTCGTCCTACCATTTTTTGTCAAGGCATAACACAAACAAGTTTGGTTCTGCTCTTATGACTTACATAAACGTTCAGCCACTCTCGCATATTCTGCTTCTGACATAATTTCTTTAAGAGGGTTCATAACGAAAGCACGTTCAGACATCAGCGGATGGGGAATAACCAATCTTGATGTGCGGAACTCCACATCGTCATACAGAAGTATGTCTATATCTATTATGCGGTCATGATACTCACCATCTATAGTTTTTTGTGTCCTGCCTATCTCTATTTCTATCTGCTGCGTCACATCAAGCAAAGCCTCTGGCATAAGATTAGTACTGACACATACGACAGAATTTAGAAATTCATTGGCACTCTCAAATCCCCATGGTGAAGATATTAGCAGGGATGAACAGCGCTTAACCTCGCCTACTCTATCAGCTATCATGCTGACAGCCTTGCTAATATTTTGTTCCTTATCGCCTAAATTCGTACCTAA
Organism: Prevotella sp.; assembly: GCA_017424205.1. Classification (GTDB taxonomy): domain Bacteria; phylum Bacteroidota; class Bacteroidia; order Bacteroidales; family Bacteroidaceae; genus Prevotella. Next base: position 2,741 of record JAFPAS010000076.1, read on the forward strand.
ACCGAGATAAACGGTATGATTAATCATTGAGTATAAGCATAGAATCGCCGAAACATCCGAACTGGTATCCGTTGTCAAGAGCTTTCTTATAGGCCTCCCACACCAATTCGTATCCGCCAAAAGCAGCAACATTCATAATCAGTGTAGAAAGAGGATGATAGAAGTTTGCAACCATGCAGTTTGCGAAACCAAAATCATACGGAGGGAAGATAAATTTATTTGTCCAACCCTCATATGGTTTCAGCATACCATCGGTGCCAACTGCTGACTCAGTAGCTTTTGTTACGCTTGTACCTACAGCACAAATTCTGTGGCCATTACGTTTTGCAGCATTTACTTTGTCGCATGTTTCCTTGGTAATCTCCATCTGCTCTGAGTCCATCTTATGTTTCGTCAGATCTTCAACTTCTATATCATTAAAATTACCCAGACCGCAATGCAAGGTAATAAAGGCACGTTCCAATCCTGCTATCTCCATTCGCTTAAGCATTTCGCGTGTAAAATGAAGACCGGTGGCAGGAGCTGTCACAGCACCTTCTACCTCAGCAAACTCACATTGGAAATCATCCATATCGTCTGCTGTAACTGGACGTTCACGGTTGCCGTTAAGGTCTTTTGAAATAATATATCGTGGAAGAGGAGATTCTCCTAAAGCAAATAATTCCTGCTTGAATTCATCATGAGGGCAGTCATACAGGAAGCGCAATGTGCGGCCACGGCTTGTCGTGTTATCTATGACTTCAGCAACCATAGTGCCAGAATCGTCAAAAAACAATTTGTTGCCTATGCGGATCTTTCGAGCTGGCTCAACAAGAACATCCCAAAGACGCATCTCCTCATTCAGCTCGCGCAAAAGGAAGACCTCAATCTTAGCATCTGTCTTCTCTTTTGTGCCATATAATCGAGCAGGGAAAACCTTTGTATTATTAAAAATGAATGTATCGCCTTCGTCAAAATAGTTTATGATGTCAGAAAATCTGATATATGCTGGCGATCCGTCTGCCTCCGTCATTACATTTCCATCCTCATCAGTGCGATACATATCGATTGTCTGCGATTTTTTATGCAACACCATCATTCGCGCCCTATCTGGACGCTTGACTGTAAATGTTGCCTTTGCTGTCTGATGCTCCTCTGTATGAGGATAAAGCGCTACCTGATCTGCAGGTAATTTAAATTTGAATTGTGACAGTTTCATCTTTCTTAATATGGAGTATTCTTAAAATAATTGCAAAATAATAATGTAATTGTAATGAAGAAATTAATCTGTTATTGCATAATTACGAATTATAGACGTTATGTCTATAGCATCTACATAAGCATAATCTAGAAAAATTCTTTATCTTCAAGCATGTCGATGTCTTGGTTTCTTACGCTTGCTGCTTTCTGCAGACTCAGTGCCATATGGCTCAACGTCCTGCTTAGCAAACCACTCTCGGAATTCATCAAAAGACATGCAGTCATCTATACTAACATTGCCAGACTTCGTACGGCATAAGTCGGTAAGAAATGCGCCGCTACCTAATGCCTGTCCGATGTCGCGTACCAAAGAACGTATATAAGTGCCTTTGCCACATACAACACGTATAACCGCCGTCTTTTTCTTATCATCAAATTCTAATAACTCGATCTCGTCTATACGTATTTGCTTGGCTGCCAATTCTGCCTCACCACCCTTCCGGCCAATTTCATACGCACGCTTGCCATTAATATTGCAGGCGCTAAACAGAGGCGGGACCTGCATGATGTCACCAGTAAAATCAGGGAGTATGGCAAGCAGACTATCTCGAGTAATATGATTTTTCGGATAAGTGTAATTAACAGTGTGCTCTCGATCGTATGACACGGTTGTAGCACCAAACTGAAGTTTTGCGATATATTCCTTCGTATGTGCCTGTAACGTCTCTATAAGTTTTGTTTTCTTGCCTGTACAAAGAACGAGGACGCCAGTTGCTAACGGGTCAAGTGTTCCGGCATGCCCAATCTTGACTCGTTTAACGCCAAGACGCTTTGAAACAACATAACGAATATGTGCCAAAGCACCAAAACTAGACATGCCATAAGGTTTATTTATATATATGAATTCGCCTTCCTGAAAATTTAGTTTCATGTATTACTTATATTTCTTTAAGCTAATGATGCACTATACACCGAAATACAATGCGATAATACCAACAATAGCGCAATATATGGCAAAATATATCAGCTTGCATTTCTTTACGAATGCTATCATCCATTTACATGCCAGACAGCCACTGAAAAAGGCGGCCAAGAATCCTACTATCATCGAACTCACTGGTATAGAAGGTGACATAGATGTCTGCATAGCAAGTTCTGAAGAAGGTACAACGAGATCCTTTAAATCTAGAAGGGCTGCACCAAGTATCGGCGGTATAACCATAATGAACGAAAACTGAGCAAGTTTTTCCTTAGAATTTCCGAGCAGGAGTCCCGTCGCAATTGTTGAGCCAGAACGTGATAAACCAGGAAGTACAGCCACAGCCTGAGCGAGTCCGATTATAAATGCGTGTAGCGGGGAGATTCTCATGCGTTCCTGAGGACGATAAAAATGCGTCATCGCAAGAAGAATAGCTGTCACAAGCAGGCAGCAGCCTACAACAATCAGGACATTATTCATGAATAAAGCTTCAACTTCATCCTTGAAAAACACGCCAACAATACCTACAGGAATCATCGATATTAATATATTGACTGCATACCGCATCTCATCATTCCACTGAAATTTCACTATTCCTTTCAGAAGCCATGCGATTTCTTTCCATAGAATGACCAATGTTGATAATACAGTAGCCACATGCACTATAAGATCAAACATTAGACCTC
>JAFPAS010000077.1 GCA_017424205.1 Prevotella sp.
TATACCAGGAGCCAGATGCACGAGAATCTCTACTTCGGCAGCAGTAAGGTCTTCCACCTTTCTTGCCTTTATCTTGCCCTTCTCTATGGCAGAGGTGATGGATGCGATGAGTGTCTCAGAAGTTTTAGAGAAAGGAATGTCGCGTATGACAAGAGTCTTCTGATCGAGTTTCTCTATTTTTGCACGCACTCTTACCTTTCCACCTCTCAGGCCATCGTTGTATTTCGATGCGTCGATAGAACCTCCTGTCTGGAAGTCAGGGAACAGCTGAAATGGCTCGCCCTTGAGCGATGACACAGCAGCATCACACAATTCATTGAAGTTGTGTGGCAGAATCTTGCTTGACAGACCTACGGCAATGCCGTCGGCGCCTTGTGCCAGCAGCAGAGGGAACTTAACAGGAAGTGTTATCGGCTCCTTGTTTCTACCGTCGTACGATAGCTGCCATGCTGTGGTCTTATGGTTGAAAAGAGTTTCTAAGGCGAATTTTGACAGGCGTGCCTCTATGTATCGTGGGGCTGCAGCCCTTGAGCCGGTGAGTATGTTACCCCAGTTTCCCTGGCAGTCGATGAGCAAGTTCTTCTGCCCCATCTGCACCAGAGCGTCGCCAATTGAAGCGTCGCCGTGAGGGTGAAACTGCATGGTGTGTCCGACAATGTTTGCTACCTTGTTGTTTCTTCCGTCTTCCATGCGCTTCATAGAGTGCAGGATGCGTCGCTGCACAGGTTTCAAGCCATCTTCGATGTGCGGTACGGCGCGTTCGAGGATGACGTATGAGGCGTAGTCAAGAAACCAGTTCTGATACATGCCAGAGAGATGATGCACTACAGAAGCATCAAAACGGTTTGTCGGTTTGTAGTCGGTATTTTTCTGTTCTTCACTCATTGCTTAGAGTTATCGTATGATAGTATTTTGTTTTTCCCTTGTCAGGTATGGTTCTGTAAGAGTGCGTAGCCTCTTTGAGCGGCAGCACTTGAAGTTTTTGAGGTCGTGGCAATGCCTTTTTTCAGCCTATGCCCGTATGTCTTTAAATGCATCAGCTACTGTGTGTAACTATAGCGTGACATAGGTGCAACAGTGTGTCTGCACAGTATGCAAAGTTACTTAAAATTAGCGAGATGCCAAAATAATTTGTTGTATTTTTGACGTCTGTGCTTATATTTGTTAATATTCGCATCTGGTAAAATAAGAAAAATGAGAATGTAAGGCACGAAAACACAATGATGAAAGGAGAGTGGTCGGAGTGGTTTGGGTGGTCGGAGTAATCGGAGTGGTCAGAGTAATCGGAGTGGTCGGAGTGGTTGGAGTAATCGGAGTTGTCGGAGTAATCAGAGTAATCGGAGTAATCAGAGTAATCGGAGTAATCAGAGTATTCTGAGTATTCCGACAACAACATCTCTCCTTTCTGCATGGCATCTGCACAGGGATTAAGTCTTTATTCTATAGATGGTTAATGCCCTTCGTGCAGATGTGCAGATTTTCATTAAAATAAAAAAATGATGTGTGTAGTGATGTGTTGATATACAAAAATCGCAATGACATATCAACATATATCATTGCGATTCGGTAGTTATACTGCTATTATTTAATCTTGTATGCTTAATAGTAACTCTTCACATCGTGCTATATCGTTTGTGCGTATCACAACCTTTGCACGGTTGTTGCTTGAGAAAGCATACATGTATTCAATGGATATTCCAGCATTGGTCAGCATGTCAATGGCTGGTGAGAGTGAGCCTGGTGTGTCGGGTGTCTCTATGAGTACTACGTCGGTCTGGCTCACTGCAAAGCTGGCGTCGCGTAGCACGACTGTCGCACGGTCGGCATCGTCGACAATCAGACGAAGTATTCCGAAGTCAGAACTTTCAGACACGGTGAATGCCTGCAGGTTAATGTTTTCGCTTGCCAGTATGCGTATCACATCGGCAAAGCGTCCTATCTTATTATTCAGAAAGATGCTTAGCTGTTTGATTATCATGGTTCTGTTGGTGTGGATTTAGTTCTTGAATTTACGTTTGTCATTTACGTGTTTAGCCTTGCCCATTGAACGCTCGATGGTGTTCGGTTCGACGATGTGTATGACAGGCTTGATGCCTAAGACACTGACAAGGCGTCCTACCAGACGGTCTTTGAGCTTGAGGATTCGTGCCACATCGTCTTGGTAAACATCAGGACGAAGTTCAACATCAATATCGAATGTATCGACGTTGTCAACACGGTCGACGGTAACAAAATACTGACCTGTAAACTCTGGTATTTCGAGTATCACGCTTTCTATTGTTGATGGGAATACGTTTACACCGCGGATAATCATCATATCGTCGCTTCTGCCGAGGATTCTTCCCATGCGTACCATGGTTCTGCCACATCGGCATCGTTCGTAATTGAGTGTTGTAAGGTCGCGTGTGCGATAGCGTATTACAGGCATTCCCTCCTTTGTCAGAGTGGTGAAAACGAGTTCGCCCATTGCGCCAGGTTCTGCAGGCTCGAGAGTGTCTGGGTCAATAATTTCGGGGAAGAACATATCCTCCCAAAGATGTGTGCCGTCCTGATATTCGCATTCGCCTCCGACACCCGGTCCGCTCACTTCCGTCAGTCCGTATATGTCGTATGCTTTGATGTGGAGCTTGCTTTCAAGTTCCTTTCGCATGTTCTCTGTCCATGGCTCAGCACCGAAGAAACCGCGCTGGAGTTTTATGTCGTTTATGCTCACTTCGCTGCTATTCTCTATAGCTTCGGCAAGATAGAGCGCATATGACGGTGTGCAGCAGAGTGTTGTTGTGCCGAGGTCCTTCATGAGCATGAGCTGCTTTGAGGTGTTGCCAGAAGATGTAGGCAATACTGCCGCTCCAATGAGCGAAGCACCATCGTGTGCACCAAGTCCGCCTGTGAATAGTCCGTAGCCGTAAGACACCTGGACACGGTCTTCGTTTGATGCTCCTGCCGCCACGAGTACACGTGCTACACCCTCGCTCCAGCATTCCAGATCGTGTTGTGTATAGCCTGCCACGATAGGTTTTCCGGTTGTTCCTGATGAGGCGTGAAATCTCACGATGTCTTTCATTGGTGCGGCAAATGTGCCTGTAGGGTAGTTATCGCGCAGGTCTTGCTTTGTCATGAATGGCAGTTTGCTGATGTCGGCAATGCTCTTTATGTCTTCGGGCTTAACTCCCGCTTCGTCCATTCTCTGGCGGTAGAATGCTACATTGTCGTATGTGTATTTTACGATTTTTACAAGGCGCTCACTCTGTAGTTGAGAGAGCGCTTCGCGTTCCATACATTCTTTTTCCTCATTGAAGTATTTCATTGTTTCCGCTCGTTTTTTTGGTCAATGTTTTCTTGTTTGTCGTTGTTGTTTTATGTGTTTGTTTGGCAAAAGTAGTATTTTTCTTTCAAATGAGCAAATTTTGGTGAGTTTTTCTTATCAATGTAAAGCAAATTATACTAAAATGTGACAAATAGGAGAGCGCCGTTTCTGCTATTTCTGTTTGGGGCGTAATAAAAAGATAGCGCTGAAGATACGTTTTGGGGCGTATCGTCAGCGCTATTGCCTTATTGTCTGTTCAAACAGGAAGAAGGATTCTAAACCTTAAGCAGAATTATTCATCATCCAAATTAGGATATGCTGTCATTGACTTCAGCTCTATGCCGTCAGGTGCAAGCATTATGAGGCGTCGTTTGTAGAGGTCGCCTACAGCTTTTTTGAATACTTTCTTGCTAACGTTGAATTCTGCGTATATGTCTTCTGCTGGTGATTTGTCGGTATATGGACAGTAGCCGTCGTGCTTGAAAAGATATTCGTAGAGGCGTTCGGCGAAATCGAGCGTTTGTTCGCGGCCTTGTTTTTGCAGTGCTACGTCAATCTTTCCGTCAGGTCTGATGGCACTGATATACGCTTTAACCTTGTCGCCTGTATGCAGGTCGCGGAAAACTTGGCCGTCATATATCAGACCAGGGTATTTGTTGTCGATGATGACTTTGAATCCGAGGTCTGTCTTCTGCCATACCAGCGCATTCACTTTGTCGCCAACCTTGTATTCGGGTTTGTCTTTTGATAGGAACTGTTCGATTTTAGCCGAGGCCATGATGCGATAAGACTCTTCATCAAGATGTATGTGAACGATGTATGAATTGTCCTTTTCCATGCGCATTTTCTGCTCGCGGAAAGGGCAGAAAACATCCTTCATCAGACCCCAGTCGAGGAATGCTCCATGCTCGTTTGTCCATGCCACGCGCAGATAGGCGAAATCGCCCACCATGGCATAGGGCTTCTGGGTGGTCGCTATGGGGCGTTCGTCCTGATCAAGGTATACGAATACATCCAGTTCGTCGCCAATCTTCGTTCCTTTCGGTATATATCTTTTAGGAAGAAGGATGTCGCCTGTAGGTCCGCCTTCGAGATACATGCCGAAGTCGACCTTGCGAAGAACCTTCATAGTGTTAATTTTTCCGAGTTTGAGTGCCATTTTGCGGTCTCCTTAGTTATTGTTGTTGTTTGAATCGCTATTTGCGTCTGAGTTTTCGTTGCTATCCTCGCAGATGTCATTGATGTCAACTGATTCGTCGGCTGTTTTATCTTCAGATCCGGCACAGCAGTCAGGAGTATGCTCTTCGTCGATGCTTTCTGAATTATATGCATCTTCATTTATAATTCCGTCACGCATGTGAATTGTTCTGTCGGTTATGGCAGCGAGTGCTTCGTCGTGAGTCACGATGACGAATGTCTGACCGAGTTGGTCACGCAGTTCGAAGAATAGCTGATGTAACTCTTCCTTGTTTTTGGTGTCGAGCGAGCCTGACGGTTCGTCAGCGAGTACTACAGCGGGATTATTGACGAGAGCTCTTGCTACAGCCACTCGCTGTTTCTCACCTCCAGAAAGCTGTGATGGCTTGTGCTCGGCGCGGTCGGCAAGTCCGAGCATTGTGAGCAATGATATTGCTTTCTGCTTAGCTTCGCGTCTTGAAACACCTGCAATCAGTGCAGGAATCATGATGTTTTCAATGGCAGAAAATTCGGGTAACAGCTGGTGAAACTGGAATACAAATCCGATATGTTGGTTTCTGAAGTCTGCCAGTTTGCTTTGTGACAGTTTTGTTATGTCCTGTCCGTCAATTATGACCGAGCCAGTGTCGGCTCTGTCCAGTGTTCCGATAATCTGTAGCAGAGTAGTCTTGCCGGCTCCTGATGGTCCGACGATGCTTACCACTTCGCCTTTGCTTACTGTCAGGTCTATGCCCTTAAGCACCTGAAGGGATCCGAAGCTTTTAGTAATGTTCTTTATTGTTATCATACGTTTTGCCTTTTTTAGGACGTATATCTAATTTCTTTTTGTGGTTTGTATATTGTTGCCTCGCTATCTTTTGATAATCCGTCTCAGCACTCCTCTAAGCATGTCGTATGCAGAGAGCTGCTCAGTGTGCTGGGCTGTAGTAAATGTCATGGTGTCAGCCTTGCCATACTGGTCAGGGAAGATAATCATGAGGTTTCGTCCGCGGAAATATGTTGATAGTTCATCTGGCAGTCGATCCATAGCTGACTTGTAAGAAAGCGTGCCCTTACGTGCTGTAACCACAACAAACATATCTTCTTCGTTGATGTTTGTTGCAAGCTCTGGCAGCTGATTCCAGTGCTCCATGCTGCTGTATTCAGCTCTGACGCTGCTATGTTTTTGTGAAATGTATTCTTCAATATACTGCAGCGAGTCGCTACGTCCGTGGAATGTTATCTTGCAGTCAAGATTGCCAGCCAGTCGTGCCAGTCGTTCCAACCACCGATAGAATCCCGGTTCGTATTCGGCTCTTGACGGTACAGCCACCTGTAGTCTGCGCAATGTTGGCAATGGTTGTACGCATCGTGCGATGATAATCTGTCTATTGAGTCCGTTGAACAGGCTTTGCGCAAACTCTCCCCAGAATCGTGTAGTCACCTCACGATGTATATGCAGTCCCATGATAATTTCTGACGCATCATACTCTTTGAAGGCATGCTTTATACCGTTGGCGATATTTGTAGCCAGTCTCACCTGTGTCTGTACGCGCACATCAGCTGCAGCCGCAGTCTTTGTGATGTGAGCCAGCAGTTCGTGGCCTTGCTGCTGATTATATGCCGCGTTGTCGTCGTCATAAACCACATTCAGTGCCACCAGTCCGCGATTAAGCTGTCTGTTGCGCATCAGTATGGCGAGATTAATCAGTGTGTCACATGTTTCCAGATACTTCACCGGAATTATTATTTTCTCGTCATCGCCGTCAGGCTTGTCTACTTTCTTATGCTTCCTCTGCTGCATAACCATCTGTTTTGCTGCCTGCTCAGTTATTACCGTACTGATGATGCAGGTAAACAGAATCATCATGACAACTCCGTTGAGCGCAGTGTCGTCCATGAGATATACGCCAGGCGATAGTTCCATTTGCATCCCGACCATCACCATGGCTATAGCTCCAGCTGCATGAGCAGAGGTCAGTCCGAACATCATATTGCCAGCCGACCATGGAAGATGAAACATAAGGCATGAGGCGTATGCGGCAATAGCTTTGCCCAGTGTGCCGAATATGACCATCACAGCTACAGCGATGAGAATATTGCCGCCTTCAAACAGTACGCCGAGGTTTATAAGCATGCCCACTCCGATAAGGAAGTACGGGATGAATAGAGCGTTGCCAGTGAACTCAATACGGTTCATGAGGGGCGATACGGACGGAATGAAACGATTGAGTATAAGTCCGGAATAGAATGCTCCGAAGATTCCTTCGAGACCGATAAATTCTGATAGCGCTGCTGACAAGAATAGTGCGCATAAAACAAAGATAAACTGCATGACAGCGTCGGAGTATCTTCGCAGAAACCATCGCGTTGTTTTCCTTATTACGATGGACACCACAATACAGTATATCACAAATTTGCCGACGAATGCCAGCCAGAATATCGGGTCAGTGGCATTGCCATAGAATGATCCAGATATGGCGGCAAGTGTTATGAGTGCTAACAGCAACGACATCATTGATGCTCCAACAGAAAGCGTTACAACCCTTTGCTTCTGCAGTCCGTAACGTCCGACGATGGGGTAGGCGATGAGTGTACAGGCTGCCATGACGCAAGCTATCAGCAATGCGGACATAGGCTGGTAGTCGAGCCACGCCATTGATGTGTAGTATGTCAGTACGAATGGTGCGAGGAATGACAGCAGTCCGAAGGTCATAACGCGTTTGGCATTGCGCTTCAGACCCTCTAAGTCCATCTCCAGACCAGCAAGGAACATAATATAGTACAATCCTACTTTTCCGAATAATTCGAACGAGTCGTCTCGTGCAAGAATGTTCAGACCGTATTTTCCTACCAGTACACCCGCCAGCACCATGCCTATGATGTGCGGAATGCGCAGTATGCCCATTATAATCGGTGCTATGAGGATAATAATCAGCACTACGAAAAAAATGAGTGTCGGGTCGGTTATAGGAAAGTATTGTGTTATATCGAACATTGTCAGATTAAGCAGGATAGTTATTACGATTGTCTGATAGGTTAAGATTTCGTTTGCAAAGTTACGAAAAAAAGCGCAAATAACAAAATGCTCATGAGGTTTTTCACTTTCAGCCTCTGACCCCTATCTTATTTTGTCTCAGAGAAAAGTCGGATGCAAGCTCTTCGAACCAGTTGTTGTGTCTGCAGGATATTCTTTATTATACGTATGTCATGCGCATTCTGGGATAAAGATATGCAGATGACACTATTTTTGCTGTGGTATTTGGCCTTTTGCCCTTGATTTTGTGACGAGCCATACGCCAGAGAATACTAATATTACGGCAAGCGCCTGCGACCATCGTAATACTGCCAGTCCGAGCAGCAGTGAGACGATAACCGACACAAGCGGCTGAACGTAATTGTATACAGAGACTACCGTAGGGCGCAGTGTGCGCTGTCCTATCATTGTGAAGATATACGCTACGAATGTGCCGAAGCATACAACATATGCCACTTCCCACCATGTCTTCTCGGGAACAGTCTGCCACTCGATGATAGAGAAGTGAGAAGCTGAGAACGGCAGAATGAATATTGTGGCCCATAGAAACATCCACTTGTTTGTGGTGAAAACACTGTAGCGTTTTATTAAAGGATTGAATAGCGAGAGGTAAAGTGCGAATGAGAACTGTGCTCCAAGACAGAGCAAGTCGCCCTTTATGTCTCCCACCTTGTCGCTGATAGCTGCTGCACTTGTCATGATGAGAATCAGAGCGCCAGTACATCCCATCAAGACACCCAACGCCTTCTTTCCTGTGATAGGTTCCTTGAGTATTATGGCTGCCAGAATCATGGCAAAGATAGGCATGGATGTTGTTACGATGCTGGCATTTATCGGTGATGTCACAGACAGACCATATGTATACAGGCATTGGTTTGTAACGATTCCGAAGAATCCGGCTGCAGCAAAGCGCATTATATCCTTCACGGGCATATGCTCGCGCTTGACGAAAAATGAGGTGAGCCAGAAGAGCAGGGCGCCTCCGGCTACGCGGAATGACACCATGTGTATGCCGTCTATGCCGTGTGTCATGGCGTCCTTGCCCAACGGAGCCATCAGCCCCCAAAAGGCGCAAGCCATGAACATTGAAACGTGTGCTATGATTGAAGTGCGTTTAGCATTATTCATATATAACCCTTTACTATTGTTAAATTTTTCTGCAAAAGTACAAACAATTCGCGAAAAATAATTATATTTGCGGTAGGAAATTCAATCAGAGTCATGAAAAAATACGCAGAATATATCAAGCAGGTAGAAATAGCTGAGCTGTGGAACGGCAGAAAGCATATTGTATGGATGCTTGACCCCGAGGTGAATGTGTTGAGCGGTGCCAATGGTATTGGTAAAAGCACTATTCTGAATCGTGTTGTGAGCGGTGTGAAGGCGCTCTCTAATATGGCGGAAGGTGGCATTACGGTTGTAACTCATCCAGAGGACGCCAATATGCTACGATATGATATTATTACGACACCAGAAGTCAGATGTGAATTTGATGAGAATCTCAGTCTGCTGCAGGAGCGTGTCGGGCATTATCCGCATAACGAACGCTGGAATTTGTTCTGCGACATTGTAGACGATATGTTCTCGGTGACAGAGAAGACTATCCGCCGTGACGCACCGCAGGTAGAACTCTGGCAGTGGGGTGAGATGCTCGACATGAAATTGCTGAGCAGCGGTGAGAAACAGCTGCTTATAATACTGATGACAGTGCTGCTGCAGGACGGCGATTACACAGTGCTTCTAATGGACGAACCAGAGGTGTCGCTCCATATTGAATGGCAGCAGGAGCTGATAGAGACGATACGCCGTCTTAATCCTAATGTGCAGATTATCCTGACCACTCACTCGCCAGCTATAATTATGAACGGCTGGATGGACAAGGTGACGGAGGTTGGTGATATAACCATTCAGTAGAGCTTGGATGAAGACGTATGGATTAGTAACAGTTTGACTTTTGTCCTGTTAGGTCCTGATATGTATCCCCAGGCTGGATGTGTTTCATAAATCGTCAGTCGTCTATACGGATCCACGCATATAATAACTGCCAGATATCAACCCCTCAGCATCAATGTCACAGCTAACACAACATATAACATCAAAATACGTTACTGCCGCTAACGCATTGAAATCGCAAAGCTCGCGACGCAAGATTATTGCATACGTCGAGAGCTATGATGATGTGCTGTTCTGGCGCACGGTGCTTGGCCAGTTTGAGAATGACCGCCGATATTTTGAAATTCTGCTTCCTACACGTTCTACTAAGCGCAGACAAGTGATCGGGCGTGGCAAGAAGTCAGCCATATCCTGCCTTCTTCATAATACCGGACGTGACATGATAGCCTGTGTCGATGCTGACTATGATTTCCTTATGCAGGGACAGACGGACAGCTCTCGGCTGTTGCTTGATACACCGTATGTTTTCCATACCTATGCATACTCCATTGAAAATCTTCAGTGTTATGCCGCTGGACTGCATAATGTGTGCGTAATGGTGACACTGAACGACCACCGCATCTTTGACTTTCAAACGTTCATGGCTGATTTCTCTGTTAGTGTGTGGCCGCTTTTGTGTTGGTCAGTGGCCCTCTACCGTAAGAATAGATATGACGCAATGAGCATTACCGATATGGACCATGTGATATCACTTGGCAAGATTGGTATAGACAATGCGCAGCAAGTCATAAGTCGTCTGCAGACGAGAGTTGCACAGCGTGTCAGCATGCTCCGCCATGCTAATCCTGACGTTGCACTGAGCATCTATTCTGTAGAGCGCGACCTGCGCCGCCTTGGTCTCACGCCTGAGACAACCTATCTGTTCATCCATGGCCACCATCTGTTTGAAAAAATTGTGCTGCCGCTCTTGAGCAGTGTGTGCAGCCGGTTGGTTAAGGAGCGAGAGCGCGAGATACATCAGCAGTCAGTACATCGCACACAGATGAACAACGAATTATCGTGTTATTCGAATTCAATAGAGGATATTACATCGATGCTGAAGAAGAGTAACAGCTATAAACAGTCAGATGCATTCCGGCAGATTACAGCGCAGATAGAAGCGGTTATGAAAGACAATGGTGTGACGTCGCAGTCGCAGACGGTATGAATAAATCGCGGATAAAGAAAAACGAGAGGGAGAATGACCATTTGCACGCTACCTTCAAAATAGGTTTAAGCGAACTTGTAGTCGTTCTCCCTCTCGTTTTTTTATGTTGTCTTATGCCGCTTGGCATATTGCTATGATGCCGCTAAGAGCCATGTACGCATATATCACCTTGCGCAGTGCAGGCATCGGTAGGCGTTTGTAGACTAAGCTACCCAGCCATGTGCCAGCTATGACGGCTACAATGCCATAACACCAGGCTGATATGACTGTTGCTGTAAGATATCCGTGTGACGCCCGAAACCCAGTCATCATGATATTGCCGACGAGAAAATATGTTTGTGCTAGTGCCATGTAGCGGCGTTTGTCATCTTCTGCTGCAAGAAAATATATGACGGCAGGCGGTCCCTGCATGCCGAATAGTCCGCCCAGTATGCCTGAGAGTGTTCCCATGCTGACCTGAACTGGCATGGTGGCAGGCAGACGCACTCGGTCGCTGAAGATATAGAACCATAGGCTTACAGCTATGAGTGCAATGCCGAGCATAATGTGAAGAACAGCATCGCTGGTGCGTCCGAGGAAATCGATGGCTATGTACGAAATGACGAGAAATACACTCAGGATGGGTAATAGGTTGCGCCAGCAGATGTAATGCCAATGGCGTGCTACAATGATGCACGATGTGACAGCAGCCAGCATGCCCGATAGGGTAGTGGCTTCACCGTATGAGGGCATGAGATAAGGCAGCACAGTCATGATGAATATGCCAAAGCCAAAACCTGAGACGCGCTGCACAAAGGCAGCTCCAAGACTCATTGCGAATAGTACTATTATTTGTATCTCTTGCATTTGGTAAATGAAGAGTTCTGAGTTCTGTGGTACAGCGTACTAGCCTCTTCCAACTTTCAGTTTCCTCTATTGCCAGCTATTGCCAGCTTTCGCTGTTGGCGCACCAAACGGCACGAACTGCGTCCATGCTTCGTTTGACGTACGCTGCTCAAGCTGACGAAGCTTCGCTTTGGCTTCGTCGATTCTGCTCCCGGTTGACTTCGTCTTCCTCCTCCTTGCAAGGCATAGTTTATGCCAGCATAACTCTGCTCCCGGTTGACTTCGTCTTCCTCCTCCTTGCATGGCATAGTTTATACCAGCATAACTCTGCTCTTGCTACGTTCGTCGGTTCGGCAGAGATTGAACGAGTTCTTCTCTGCTCTCGCTTACTCGCAGAATTCACTTTTGCCAGCTTTCGCTGTTCGCGCATCAAACGGTACGAACTGTGTCCGTGCTTCGTTTGACGTACGCTGCTCAAGCTGACGAAGCTCTCGCTTACTCGCAGAATTCCATTTTCTCCATAGCCTGCTCTATGTCGGCTATGATGTCGTCTGCGGCTTCTATACCTACTGACAGACGGATGAGGTCTGGTGCGACACCTGCCTCTTTCAGTTGTTCCTCTGATAGCTGTCGGTGGGTGTGGCTGGCAGGGTGCAGAACACAGGTGCGTGCGTCAGCCACATGGGTCACGATAGATATGAATTCGAGATTATCCATAAAGCGTATGGCATCTTCACGGGTGCCCTTCAGTCCGAATGCTATTACGCCGCATGTGCCTTCAGGCATGTATTTCTGTGCAAGGGCGTAGCTTGGGTTAGAAGGCAGTCCGGCATAGTTAACCCATGCCACACGTTCGTTCTTCTCGAGCCATTCTGCCACTTTCTGCGCATTTTCGCAGTGTTTGCGCATGCGTAGCGCAAGAGTCTCCAATCCGAGGTTCAGGAGGAAAGCGTTCTGTGGTGAGGCTATAGCGCCGAGGTCACGCATGAGCTGTGTGAGCATTTTTGTGATGTAAGCCGAATTACCAAAAGCTTCTGTGTATGTCAGCCCATGATATGATTCGTCTGGAGTAGTTAGTCCGGCAAACTTGTCGCCGTATGCCGCCCAGTTGAAATTGCCTGAGTCGACGATGCATCCACCCACCTGTGTGGCGTGTCCGTCCATGTATTTTGTTGTTGAATGTGTCACAATGTCACAGCCCCATTCGAATGGACGGCAATTGACAGGTGTGGCAAAAGTGTTGTCGATGATGAGCGGTACACCATGCTTGTGTGCCATAGAAGCAAAGCGTTCTATGTCGAACACTCGGCAACCAGGGTTAGATATAGTCTCGCCGAAGAAACATTTCGTGTTTGGACGGAACTCAGCTTCGATGCGTTCGTCATCCCAGTCGGGGTCGATGAATGTACATTCGATGCCCAGTTTCTTCAGTGTCACTCCGAACAGGTTGTACGTTCCGCCGTAGATATTGTTTGAAGTGATAAAGTGGTCGCCGGCTTCGCAAATGTTGAATATAGCGTAGAAGTTGGCTGCTTGTCCGCTGCTTGTGAGAATTGCGCCTATACCTCCCTCCATTGCTGCAATTTTTTTCGCTACAGCGTCGTTAGTAGGGTTTGCCAGACGGGTGTAGAAATATCCCTGGTCTTCAAGGTCGAACAGTCGTGCCATCTGCTCGCTGGTGTCATACTTGAATGTTGTGCTCTGATAGATCGGCAGCTGTTGTGGCTCGCCTTTTCCTGGCTTCCATCCTCCGTGGATGCATATTGTCTCAATGTTCTTTTTCATTTTTTGATTTTTGATAGTCTGGCGGTCGGTATCCGCACATTCTTTGTTTGCTCTGCAAAATTACTAATTTATTCTGAATATCGGTACATATAATTACATTTTTATGTTTTATGGTGCAAAAATATTACATTAGGTGATATTTCGCTGCGCTTGGCTGACGTGTTGACTGGTGTGTTGGTTTGTCTTCGGTTAGGATAGAAGCTCTTGCATTATGTTTTCTTGTCAGTCGCTCTTATGTCAGATGTTGCAGCCTTGCCATACATGCAGACAGACAGGACTGTGTGGTGTGGCAATTATATAAAAGCATGTGCTGCTATCAGGCAGAAAATGTGAATAACTTGAAAATCTTACATTATTTTATTAGAAAAAAAATAAAAACTTATAGAATTACAGAAAAAAGCAGTAACTTTGCACAAGTTTTTTAAAAGAATACAAA
>JAFPAS010000078.1 GCA_017424205.1 Prevotella sp.
A
Source organism: Prevotella sp. (assembly GCA_017424205.1). Classification (GTDB taxonomy): domain Bacteria; phylum Bacteroidota; class Bacteroidia; order Bacteroidales; family Bacteroidaceae; genus Prevotella. The sequence goes on from JAFPAS010000078.1 coordinate 2, forward strand.
AAGCTAACGGATATAACGCATACGGAATTATATGTTTGCTATGCTTCATGACTGATTCATAGCAAATTAGATATTATAATTTTACTGTCAGTTTCTGCAGTTTGTCGCTCTGTGCTTTCTTCACTCCGTCAACGAGGACGATGAGGCCCTTGCCATGATGGTAGCGCTGGCCGTCAGCATCGTAAATCACGGTGATGTTATGTCCATGATAGCGTACGTTGTCAAGACAGAAGTAGGTCCACTGGCCTTCTGGTATCAGCGGATTAACAACAAGTGAGTTGTCTGCCTGTGGCTGGATTCCGCATATGCCAGTGATCATCAGGTCGTTGAAAGTAGAGTGGTTGTAATAGCGAGAACGCTCCTGGTCGCCCTTGAGCCAGTAGCCAGTAACCTCGTCGTGATACTCTCCGATATATGGTTTTCCACGCATGTGCTGTGCCTGAACGTATTTCTCCATGTGCATGAAGAATACCTTCTGGTGCTGTGCGAGTGTTGTGTCGTTCTCAGCAAGCGAGTTCATGTAGTTGATATAACCTGTAAGTGTCTGTGAAGTAGCGAAAGGCCATACAGCACCGTCCCATTCGCATTTGCCTACACCGTGTGTGCGGAATTCTGGGTGGCGGCGTTCTGCTGTTGTAGCTCCATAAGGTGCGTTGAATCCCTTCTCGTCGTTAAGCTGTGCCCATGCTACTCCGTACTTGCTATTGTCTACAGGCATCTTCATATACCATGGCATGAAGCCTATCGCCTCGCGAACGTTTGCGCTTGAGTCGCCTCTATGTGTTTCGAAGAACTGATGGTTCTGGTTCCAAAGGATGCCCTCAATGAGGTTTTTGAGAGTGTCAGCACGAAGCTGGAACTCTTCAGCCAGAGCTTTGTCGCCCTTCAGCGCGGCAGCATTGCTGATAGCTTTTGCCGCACCATATACATAACTATTGATAGAAGGACGTGCATATTGCTTTCTTCTTCCGCCAGAGATTGTTTCCTCCATAGCGTCCTTTACGTCTTCCTGCCATATCAGTCCAGAAGGCAGACGGTGAGTCTCTATCCAGTAGTTGTAGTCGAGCTGCATGTCAGGCAATTGTGATACAATCCACTCCTTTCGTCCGTCGACGAGATAGCGCTCCCACATTGATGCTGGCACCCATGATGAATATTTGAGGAACTTAGCCATAGGCTTGCCCTCATTGCCATGGTACCATGTATTGATAATCTGGTCAAGGTATTCTGGATTACGTATCCAGCGGCTTTCATGAATATGATGTCCGACACCAGAAGAAATTAGCTTCCACTTGTCTGCATAGTTTCTGCGCACGAGGAATTCTGTCATAGACCATCCGACAGGAGTCTTCTGCAAGTGCTTGCGAAGGGTCCACCAACGATACCAGAACATCTCTTCGAATGATTTCTGTGAGCATTCAAACAGCGGTACATTCTTTGTCATCCACTGCCATGCTTCAGCATTAGGGATATCCTGCACGATAACTTTGTTGTCCTGTATGATAGCCTCGTCCTCCATGTTGTTGAAGAGGTCTACATAGTGCTTGTAGTCGTTGTACTGCAGCACTGCAGCAGTATTCTGTATGTCGTTAGCGAGAGGTTCAGACTTGAAGTTGGCAATGCTGAATTCTGCCAGCTTGTCCTGCTCTCCAGCCTCAGGCAGTATGCCGTCCCAGTCGGCAGGAGTGTCAACAGTAGGGTAGAGGCGCATAGTGCCTGTACGGAACATTACACGCTCGATGCTCTCTACTGGTGCGAAGAACATACGTGTAGCTGCTTTCTTTCCGTCGAGATATACCGTAGCTGTGCGTGTGGCTACACTGAGTTCTGCTCTGATGTGGTATGTCTTGCCAATTTCATACTTGCCCATTATGCCGTAGCGTGCACCGCCCTTGCATCTCATTTCGCCAAGGTCAGTAAGTTCGATGCGTGAGCATGCAGTGCCGTCTTCGTCAAGGAATTCTATCTGGAGCCATCCATGATTGTTCTGTGCTGCCTTTACGTCAAACTCTACAGCAAGTTCCTTTGTTGCAGGAATCTTGCGCTCTATACGGCAGTAGTCAAACTTGTCGCGGTCAGACAGTTTCAGCCATTTGCCATCAAGTGATACTGGCGCTTGGATAGGAGAATAGATGTTCCATGCAGACAGTTCGCTGAGCGACTTCATGCCTTCGAAATTGTCGTTAGCGTGAGCAGTAGCGTTAATCTGTACAGGCACAGGGATATGAGATACCCACATATCTTCCTTGTTCATAGAGTAGGTCAGCCACAGGTCGCCGTCTTTTGGAGTGCCATTGCCTTCGATGATGCCTCTAACATACTGAGGTCCGAATGACTTGTAGTTTCCTCCATAACGCATTGGTGGCACTTCGCCATTTACAAGGTTGAGCGTAGTATAGTTCAGACCGTCAGCAGAAAGCGAAATAGCCAATGGCCAGCGGAATTCAGAAGGGTTGTATATTGTTGCGTATGTGCCGTCAGAGAGTCGCTGTCCCCATATCTTCGCATTACTGTTAACGAATCCTTTAGCACGCTCTACAGGCTGCTCCCATGTGTTGCCGCCGTCGCTTGAGATACTGTTAAGCGCATGCTTCCACAATGCTGCTATACGTCCGTCAGGCAGAGTGTAGTCGCAATATGCTTTATATGGCTTGTTCAGTGGCACGATAGGGTCGTTGCGGTCAGACTCTTCCACCCATCCCATACGTATTCTTGGATTGGCAAGAATCTCTGCTACAGCACGTTTCAGGTATTTGTCACCCTTGCGGTAGTTAGGATAGTCGGTGTTCTTCTCGTTGAAGCCATGGTTGTAGTAAATGAAGTAGATATTACCCATGGTTCCGTCGGCTTTTATTTCGCGAATAACGCGACCGATACCATTGCCGTCGTTGTTATGGTCTTTCTTTGACAGACATATTCCGTAGTATCCCAGAGCGTAGAGACGGTTGTCTTTTGATACGTAGAAGCCCTGACGCTGGTGCATTACGGCTTTCATATTGTGGGCCACGCCCTCTACGCCTTCTTTGGTGAAGCCTTCTGGCACATCATATTCAGGGAAGAGCATGTCTGGCGCACTCCAGGTATATCCGTCAGCTGATGATTGGATGAGAGTGTGGCTTGGTGGCACCTGTTCGTCCTTTGGGTCGCAGAGAAAATGCACATAGAACTTCCCGTTCCAGTATGCCATCATCGGCTGATGGTTGTATGTCCAGCCGAATCCGTTCTCCTTTGCTGGATACTCACGGTTAGCACGCATAATCTGGATGTTGTGGACGCCTACTACAGGCGACAGCTGTCCGTCATGGTGGTTAGGATTACTCATTTCTGTGCCGGTGTAGTGTATGCGGTCTTGAGCCGCTACAGGTGACACAGAAAACAAAAAGGTGTTTGCTAACAGCGCTGCTTTGATTATTGGCTGCACGCTGTTAAAACGCATGAGGCTAAGTGTCATAATTTTATTTTAAGTTAGTTTCTTCTTTTGCAAAGATACGATATTTTTCTCATATACGCGCATATGTGGACATAAAAAGCGCGAAAATTGCTAAATATTCATCTGTTACAGCATATTCTTGCTTTATTGTGTGGCTTTTACTGGTGTTATATGTCCTTCTCGGCCAACAGAGTGTTACAGGTGGAAGTGTGCGGTTGCCTTGAATGCTATATGCTGTTTCCTTATGTGATGAAGCTGCTTGCATGTATGATGGTGATGATAAATTGTTATTGTGGACAGACGTGTTATTATGCTATCTGTTGATGGGATGTTGTGAGCCTATTGCAGAGATGGATGCGCTTGTATGTCTGATACGACTGTGGTGTGTTTGGTTATGCGGAGAATGGAAAGAAAATAAATTGATGACTGTTGTTTGATATGCGAATAATATAGTGTGTTGCACTTCTTGAGTTTTCTTATTTGAATGTTTGTTGTGCAACGGAATGTGACTGGTTTGTAGAGCTTGATATGTAAGCGAAATAGTCTTTAAGAAACGCCTGTGCGCCCTGAGATTGATGATGTTCTCTTCTGGTACTTCTTTGCTTTAACTATATGGTAATTAGTTGGTTGTGTGTCTTGTGTTTTGTTTGTTTTTTAGTGATATGCCGTCTTTGTAAAATGCAAAGTGTCTTGTATTTGAATGTACTTGAGGTTTCCGTGTAAAGGATAATGCGTATACAAAAAACTCAGCATTATTCTTTGTAGTGAACGATGCTGAGTTTTCTTATTTCTTTGTTGGCTATGGCTTGTGGCATGGTATTGCCCTAAGTGCGTTAAAGATAGAAGTCTTGCGTTTGCTGCTGGTACCATTCAGAGCGTGTGCCATCTGAGTTTTGTAGGCATACTGTTTCTTCAAAAGGCGCTCCTGTGTATTGCTTTGATAGCAGGAGCATATGGCGTTTTGGCTCTTTCCTTTCAACAGTCTTCACGGCAGTGTGCCTAATAAGGGATAGTCCAATTATGCTTGCTTCAGATAGAAATGCTTTGAGAGATTCTGTGGGTAGGATTACTGCCAGTCTGCCGTTATTGTCAAGCAGTTGCATTGATCCATAAAGTAGGTTTCTGAAGGAAAGTGATGAGGTGTGCCGTGCCGTGGCGCGTGCAGTGTCAGGGTTTTCGAGAGCATTGCAGAAATATGGCGGATTGCTGACAATGAGATCGAATGTCTGCGCTTGCTGCTGGAAATCTTGAAAGGCAGCGTTGATAATGTCTATCCTTCCCGCGAATGGCGATGCAGCAACGTTCCGCTGTGCTTCAGCTGCTGCAATACCATCAATTTCTACACCTGTCACTTGTGCATCGTTGAAACGTTGTGCCAGCATCAGAGCAATCAGTCCGGTGCCTGTGCCAACATCGAGGATGCGTGCCGGGTGTCCATCTATGGCATGCCATGCCCCAAGCAGTACACCATCGGTGCCTACTTTCATTGCGCTGTCTGTCTGATGAACAGTAAATTGTTTGAAGCGGAAGAAATCGTTACTCATTGTCCCAGATATCTTGTTTTCTTGTTTTTTTACTTGATGCCAAGTTTGCGCATGCCGGCTCTGATGACAAACCATATGTGCATGATTATAGTTGTTGCTATGCCATAATGCTCACACATAGTTTTGTAACGCTCTATAAGCGATGCACGATGATTTTTTATGCTCATGCCGCCAGCAAGGTAATTGCAAACCACTTTTTCTGTATTGAGGTTTGTAAGTCCTTCTTTTTCTGCCTGTTTCATGATTCTTATGCACCAGTCTACGTCAGCAGAAATACGGTATTTTAGGTTGTATGGAGTTTGCTTTGCAATTCTTGTGTTTGCGTAGAAAGCCTGATGGCATACCAGCATTCCGTGGCTAAAAGAACGCCAGGTTAGGTTTTGGGGCGCTCTTAAATGACGGTGGCCAATGAATTTTCCATTGTCGTCTACGATGTCTGTTTCGCCATAGATGACACCATATTCCTTCGCGTTTTTCCTTGCAGCGCTAACTATGTCGCGGATGGTATTTGTGTTGTGCAGTACGTCGCCTGCATTGAGGAAGCATAGATAGTCGCCCGTTGCATATCTGATGCCTTTGTTCATGGCATCGTAGAGCCCCTTGTCGGGTTCGCTGATAATCGTTATTTTGTGACCGGTTCTTTGTATATTACTTGTGGCTTTATATTGTTCAGCTATCTTCAGAGTATTATCTTTGCTTTTGCCGTCGATGATGATGTGCTCGATGTCGTTATAGTCTTGCTTAATTATGCTGTTGAGCGTTTTTTGTAAGACGCTTTCTGCATTATAAGTGCAGGTTATTAGTGTTATGGTCATGTGTGTTTGTTTGATATCGGTAGTTATAGTTTGCAATGTTTTGTTATGATTTTTTGTTGCAGGACTGTCTTCTGCAGTCTTGTGCTCCATGTTGATGCAGTCTTGTGCTGGTGGTTATGGAGATTCTTGCGCTATGTCGCTATTGGTTGTGTTGTTGCAGATTGCATTCCACATGCTATAGCGAGCCTCTGGGTTTAGAGTTTCTATTTGGCGGAATATCTGCGTCATATCGTCCAACTGCGAAAGAAATGTGATACACTAAACTCTGTATGGGAGGGGTCCGTATGAATTGCACCGAAAAATTCACCGAGCTGTATAAGC
>JAFPAS010000079.1 GCA_017424205.1 Prevotella sp.
GTGACATCGGCAGCACTGGAGATTCATGGATGGGAGAACGTGGAGCGGCATCTGGAAAATCTGCACCGCTTCGGACAGAAGATTATAGTCTGTCTGAACAAGTTCCCTCACGACACTGACGAGACTATTGCTGAGATACGCTCACGCATTGAGGCGCTGGGAGTACCGTTTGCTGTCAATCGCTCTTATGCTGAAGGCGGTGCCGGTGCAGAGGAGTTTGCACAGACCGTGATTAACACAATAGAGGCGGCAGAGAAAAAACCGCTTAACTTTGCATATGCAGATACAGACGGTGTGAAGGAGAAGATTGAGAAGATTTGCAGAGATATGTATGGTGCAGCAGAAGTGACATACAGCGACGAAGCAAATGCCGCTATAGAGGCTGCTTACGCAATGAATCAGCAGCATTTTCCTATATGCATAGCCAAGACTCAGTATTCATTCTCTACAGACTCTAAGGTTACTGGCGCACCAACTGGTCACACGGTACACATTCGTAACATTGTCATCAACAGCGGAGCAGAAATGATTGTGGCTGTAGCTGGCGCAATAATGCGTATGCCTGGACTCTCAAAGTCGCCGCAAGCAGAGCGAATAGATATCGTGAATGGGCTGATAGAAGGACTGTCATAAAGACTTCATATAAAGATAGCTCTTAAAATTAGGAAACTATCTTTTTGAACATCTTATAAAAACATATCGCACATCGGAGCATGCCGTTATGACATGCTCCGATGTGCATTTTTTATTCAGGCAACACGATTTGTATTTCCATATCCGATAACAAGGCATCGGATTACGGACTTTTGCCCTTACAGGGCGATGGATGATGGCATGGCATTAATTTCCCAGAGTGCCGCTCCGCTTGCCCTGGGCTATGGACAAATATTGGCTTTCAGCCCGCCATAAACATTTTCAATACAAACATCAATAACTAACAAACGCCATGAAAGGGCAAAAGCAGAGCGTGCATAGCCCAAGGCAAGCGAAGCGGCACCTTGGGTAAACACCGATAGCAACAAACGCCCTGAAAGGGCAAAAGAAGAGCGTGCATAGCCCAAGGCAAGCGAAGCGGCACCTTGGGTAAACAACGATAGCAACAAACGCCCTGAAAGGGCAAAAGCACGTGCATAGCCCAAGGCAAGCGAAGCGACACCTTGGATAAACAACGATAGCAACAAACGCCCTGAAAGGGCAATAGTATTATTTCACAATCATTTATTATTTATTTGTTACGACAGTTTTCAACCAGTATATTGTCTCAAATTCTTTAATTCCGAATATAAAAAAGTGCCGCACATAACACAATGCGCGGCACTCTTTTATTTATCGAATCAATCCCGAAGGACGGATTCTTCGTATATCACATATTACTTTCTAACGTACTTGCGTCCGTTCTGGATAATGATACCCTTCATAGACTTAGTTACGCGCTGTCCAGCAACGTTGTACATTGGAGCATTATCGTCAGCAGCCTGTTCGATGTTCTCAATGCCTGTGCTCTCGCCAGCTGTTACTGCAGGACAGAGACCACCCATCTCGTTTGCTGCACGTACAGACCATTCAGCTGTTGTATCGTCAACTGTGTAAGTTGGAGTTGTAACGAATGCTACAACAGAACCATTCTTACATACAGCCCAGAGGAGTGCATACTTGCTGTCATCCCACTTGAGCTCATAGCCTTCAAGAACAACATTTGTTGGAGCTGGAGCCTGCTCTGTGAGAAGTTCTGGCTGCCAGTTGTCTGTACCACCTACCACGTTTGCGATAGTATACTTCTCTGCCTCAGCCTGTGTGAGAACAGGGTTGTAAGATACGCTGTGTGAAGTTCCATCTACTGTAAAGCTTGTCTTACGAGCGCTGCAGTCAACGAGTGCACCGCTTTCTGTATGGCTGTTAAACTCAGCGAAGAGAGCTGGAACTGCGCCCATATCACTCCAACCAGCACCAGTAGGGAGAATCTTCATTGTAGTGTTGAGATATACAGCACGTGGAGCACCCTGCCATGGACGACCAAGGCTATATCTACCGTCCTGATCAGCGTCACCGTCAATTATACAGTCGCTGAATACATAACCCCAGTTAGATGATGTTGCAGGAGCTGTGATGCAGTCACCATTGCCACGTGCGTTGTTGTAGAGTGTCACTCCATTGAAGAAGATATCACCGCCACCGCAGAGGTAGTCAACTGTACCTGCAATCTTACCACCTTCCCAGTATGCACGCTGTGTAGCACGTGTGTAGTATGTATCCTGGTGTGAGAGGAGGTTCACATTCTTGTATACAGCCTTGCTTGCATTCTCCTGGAGAACTACGCAACGACCGATAGAACCGCCTTCGCCATTATTACCTGAACGCTCATAGTCAGTGCTCATGAGAGTGAGATCCTGCATGTAGATATTCTCACCACCTGTGCAGAGAATAGCTGTTACGCCGATGCCCTCAGCCTGTGGATCGTTACGCAGAATTGTTCCCTCTGTGCTTTCACCGATAAGTGAAACATTGCCCTTAACGCTTGTAAGAGTAGCAGTCTTGAAATCGTATGTTCCGTTGTGGAGGAAGATACGGAAGCGTGCGCTACCTGTAGCCTTAGCAAGAGCATCCTTCAGCTCATCAATATTTGTAACGATTGCGTCATATTCAGCCTTCGCAACTGATGGGCGATCCATTGTTGTGAAGTTGATAGTGATAGCCTCAGCAAGAGTATTGTCTGTGAGGTCAGCAACTGAACCTGCAGCAAGAACGAAAGAGTACGGAGTGTTGTATTCAAGACCAACGTATGGGAATGTTATAGTCTTGCCTGCAACAGTTCCTTCCATTGCCTTGCCATTGAGTGTAGCACTTGCTGTAGCTGTAAGCTTAACCTTCTCGTCGAAGTTTACAACAATCTTACCTGTTGCAGATGCGCCTGTTGCATCGTTAGCAGGAACAGATGAAACAAACTTAGGAGCTACGCCATCGTCAACAATCTTCTTCTCACCGAAGATGAAGATATTTGTGATTGTTGTACCATCATTGTTAGACTCTGTACCATCGATTTGTGATGTGTAGTCAGGTATGAAGCGGATGTAGAGCTCTGGAGCATTGTTTGCTTCTGCAGGAAGGACTGCCTCAATTGGAGTACCAGTCTTCACACCAGGTATTGTAGCCTCACCCACCTTGGTCCAGTTTGTACCATCGATAGAATATTCAATAGTCTGAGTCTTGTAAGCATTGTAGTTGTACATCATCTCAGCCTGAACCTTGATGTTCATGAACTCAGATGCATTAATCTTAGTCTGATAGTAGTACTTGTCAGCCAGTGCCTGCCAGTTAACAGCAGCACCAACAAATGACTCATAACCATTAGCAGCCTCTTTTGACTTATCAAGCCAGCCAGAAACCTTACCAGAAGCATTTGTCATGATAAGAGCAGCTGTCTCGTTGTCAACTGTAGATGCGAAGTCTGCAGGACGTCCGTTATTGCCACGCTTGATGAAGTCCCAACCTACGATATAATCGCCAGCAGAGTAAACGGCTGAAACAGTCTGGTTAGTATCCATAGTAACACTGATTGTACCGTTTGTCTGACCGTCACCCCAGTTTGCGAATGTAAGGATTGGGTTAGAAGAAGCAGCGAGTTCTACAACTGTACCTGCTTCATACATATTCTTGCCATCAACAACTGTTGGAGCTGGGTTGAATGCTATCATATAGTCGTTAGCACCACCTTCAACTGTCAGAGCAAGCTCGTAAGTGTTAACCTTCTTGAAGTTTGCTGTGAGTGTCTCGTTAGCATTGAGTGTGTATGTGAATACAGGCTCTGCAGAAACCTCCTCGCCAAGAGAGTTTGTCCAGTTAACGAAGTCATAGCCGAAGTTCTCTGTAGCTGTAAGCTTCAGCTCTGTACCTACGTCGTAAGAAGAGCTTACTGGATATACAGAAACTTTACCTGCTGCCTCCTCTGGAGCAACTGCTGTTGTCAGTGAAACCTGCTCTGCAGTAATCTCAACATTAGCATAAACCTCGAGGTTGAACATGTAAGCGTTCTGAGCATCAGCAAGGTTATACCAGCGGAGCTGTACATTCTCCTCGTTGATTTCCTTCTCTACCCAAACACCAGTTGCTGGGTTAGCGAAATCAGAGCTGATAGTTACCCAGTCAGCATCGTTTGCGCTCTTCTTCTGAAGACCCCAACCGCGGCTGCCGCCTGTTGCACCATGATAGTAGCGAACCTTTGTGATGTTCTTGAATGCAGTTGTAGTAACTGTACCCTGTGCATTCTTCTCTGCCATCAAGAAGCCTACCTCGCTGCCGAACTTACCTTCGTTCATGCCTGTTGGCTGACAACTTGTTCCTACAAAGTTGAATGTGATTGTCTCGTTAGAGAACTGAGTAGCGATATCCAATGGACCACCTTCAGCACTTACTGAATTCCAATCCTCGAAGCCTGTATTGATAATAGCACGCTCCTGGATAACTGGAGCCTCAGACTCAACTACAGGAAGAACAACCTGTACGTA
>JAFPAS010000080.1 GCA_017424205.1 Prevotella sp.
CTATTCGGAAAAACCATGTGTCGCACATAAACTATTCTGGTATTAGCGTGGGATGGGGTTGGACAGCTGCTGATACAGGCATGCGCAATAATAGGATTCTGGACAACCATGTCGAAGACTACGCACGTCAGCTTTATGATGCAGGCGGGATATACACCATGTCAAACCAGCCTAATTCGCTTATCAGTGGTAATACTGTAACTGCTCCGCATGCTGCTCCGTATGCTACAAACTATCGTGCATTCCCTATATATTTTGATGCTTGTACAAATGGATACACGGTTAAAGATAATAATCTGCAGACGACAGAGATGCTGCGTGAGAAATATGGATACAACACGCCAGGTGCGGATATGGAAGTGGAAAAATGATGGTGAAATGGGTAGTGGTCTTCTTTGGCCATTAACCATTATAGATTAAAGAACTACATATATATGAATACGCTAATTCTTGCTGCAGGTTTAGGCACACGCTTAAAGCCGGTGACAGACTTTATACCAAAAGCTTTATTTCCGGTAAACGGTAAACCGTTGCTGCAGCACATCATAGAGAAGGTTGTGTCGTCTGACAGCGAAAAGCCGCATATTGTGGTTAATACATTTCATCATGCTGAGCAGATACATAATTTTGTTAATATAACCCGTCATACATGGCATGCCACGCTGAGTGTTTCTGACGAACGCCCAGAACTCCTTGATACCGGTGGTGCAGTACGTCGTGCGATGTCCCTGTTTCATGTAAATGGCATTCTATCTGCACCCATTTTAATTCATAATGTCGATATCCTATCAGATGTAAGCCTTCCTCTTTTGCGCGATAGCCATTGTGGCAATGATGCTACGCTTCTTGTATCACAGCGTAAGACATCACGCTATCTAATATTCAATAGCACTATGCAGCTTGCAGGATGGATAAATCTTTCAACTGGAGATGTGAAATCTCCTCATGCTGATGTGAAACTCCTTACGCCAGAATCATTCTCTAAGGATACATACGCAACAGCAGATGGCCGCTACACACTCTACGCATTTTCGGGAATACATATAATTTCGCCTAACCTATGCTGCGAAATGGAAAAGTGTGGCAATCGTTTCTCTATCATCGATTTCTACCTTGACCACTGTGCATCATACCGTATCTGCGGTCATTGCCAGCCCCTTGCCAACATAATAGATATAGGCAAAATGGATGTAGTGGGCAATATGCCTGACATAGTATCAAAGATTACGAATTAGGGATTATGGTTAGTGGTTTAATGGTTAAAGTTTAATGGTTAAATGTTTAAGGATTGTAATTAGGTCTTTGTTTATAAATAAGAAAGTTGTTTGCTTTGTGTGGCGCACCCTTTAAGCTTTGAAAAGTCTACATTTTTTCTGAACTGTCTGTGCTTTTCCCGTTCATACATCATTTTTTTGTGTTTATATGCAAAGAGTTAGAAACTTTTTTTGTAATTTTGCACAGAAAAGGCTGGCGCTGCTCATGGTGTCAGCCTGAGCGAATAAAAAATTTTATATAGTAGATTAAAATACAACAAAAATATTATGGCAAAAGAACTAAAGGAACTGACCAAAAGGGCAGAGAATTACAGCCAGTGGTATAACGACCTGATTGTTAAGGCCGATCTGGCAGAGCAGAGTGCAGTGCGCGGATGTATGGTGATAAAGCCTTATGGCTATGCCATCTGGGAGAAGATGCAGCATGAACTTGACCGTATGTTCAAGGAGACTGGTGCACAGAATGCATACTTCCCGCTGCTTATCCCTAAATCATTTCTCTCTCGTGAGGCAGAGCATGTGAAAGGATTTGCAAAGGAATGTGCTGTTGTGACACACTATCGTCTGAAATCGTCAGAGGATGGCAATGCTGTTGTTGTTGACCCAGAGGCACGTCTGGAAGAAGAACTCATCGTACGTCCAACATCTGAGACAATTATCTGGAATACATATAAGAACTGGATACATTCATGGCGTGACCTGCCGTTGATGTGTAATCAGTGGTGTAACGTTATGCGTTGGGAGATGCGTACACGTCCATTCCTCCGTACATCAGAATTCTTGTGGCAGGAAGGACACACAGCACACGCTACACGCGAGGAGGCAGTAGAAGAGGCACAGAAGATGCTGAAGGTATATGCAGACTTCGCAGAGCGTTTCATGGCAGTGCCAGTTGTACAGGGTGTTAAGTCAGAGACAGAACGTTTTGCTGGTGCGCTTGATACATATACTATTGAGGCGATGATGCAGGACGGCAAGGCGCTGCAGTCAGGCACAAGCCATTTCCTCGGACAGAACTTTGCGAAGTCGTTCGATGTGACATTCCTCAATAAGGAGAATAAGCCAGAATATGTATGGGCGACATCGTGGGGTGTGTCTACACGTCTTATTGGTGCACTCATCATGACACATTCTGATGATAACGGACTCGTTCTGCCTCCGAAATTGGCACCGATACAGGTGGTTATTATTCCTATTGCAAACAAGGCGGAGCAGCGTGATGCGCTCACTGAGAAAATACAGCCAGTAATAGACGCACTGCGTAAGAAAGGCATCAGCGTTAAGTATGACGATGCAGACAACAAACGTCCAGGATTTAAGTTTGCTGAGTATGAATTGAAAGGCGTTCCAGTACGTCTTGCTATGGGAGCGCGTGATATGGAGAACGGCACAATAGAACTCATGCGCCGTGATACGCTGGAGAAAGAGACTGTGCAATTCGAAGGTATTGCTGATCGTGTAGAAGCATTGCTTGATGATATACAGAATAATATATTCGAGAAAGCACGCAAGTATCGTGACGACCGTGTGTATGTCTGTGATAACTACGAAGAGTTCAAAGCGAAAGTGAAGGACGGCGGTTTCTTCCTCTGCCACTGGGACGGAACAGAAGAAACAGAGGCGCGTATAAAGGAAGAAACTCAGGCAACGATACGCTGCGTACCGTTTGGCTATGAGCAGACACCAGGTGTTGATATGGTATCGGGCAAACCTGCTAAGCATCGTGTCATTATCGCAAGAGCATATTAATATTACCTATAATGTATTGGGCTGAGAGAAGGCTTCCTGCCGCTCTCAGCCCTTTAATTAATAATGCCTTAATCCCTTTAATTGTCAGAAAAGATGCTCACGGAAACGATACTCTCGCTTGGGTCGAATCACGACAGAGCAAGGAATATCAATATGGCGAAGGAAATGCTTAAGGATATTATCTATGCCATAAGATTTTCTGATACGATTCTCACAGAACCTATTGGAATGCCCGAAGGCACTCCCTCTTATGTCAATGCTGTCGCTGCAGGAATTACATCTCTTTCTATAGACGAACTGCGTAACGAAATCAAACGAATAGAAAGACTCATCGGACGCAATGAATATGACACGCATCGTGGCAAGATACATATTGATATTGATATCATGCAGTACGGAGAAGAGAAGTATAAACCTAATGATTGGACGCGTGAATATAACATCAGATTGTTAAGCCAAATTATAAGTATTTAGGGTTAATGGTTAATGGTTAAAGTTTAATGTTTAAAGTTATCGTTAATCAATCAACTCGTCTACTCGTTACTCGTCTACTC
>JAFPAS010000081.1 GCA_017424205.1 Prevotella sp.
AATCTATATAGAAGGAAGGCTATAATTATATGCTAAATATTAGAATAGAAAAGACAAACAATCCAAAAGAAATTCCAGGAAAGGATAATCCATTAAAGTTTGGCACAATATTTACTGATCATATGTTTGTTATGAATTATGAAGAAGGCAAGGGTTGGTTCGATCCTAGAATTGTTCCATATGATAAGATATCATTAGAACCTTCTGCTATGGTATTTCATTATGCACAAGAGATGTTCGAGGGATTAAAAGCATATAGAGCAAAAGATGGTAGAGCGTTATTATTTAGACCAGATATGAATGCTAAGAGAACAAATTTGACTAACGAAAGATTATGTATTCCTACTATTCCAGAAGAAGATTTTGTTCAAGCTATTAAGGAATTAGTTAAGATAGATGAAGAGTGGATTCCAGATAGAGAAGGAACATCTCTTTATATAAGACCATTTATTATAGCTACAGATGAGTTCTTAGGTGTAAGACCATCTAATACATATATGTTTATGACCCACACAACACATACCGCCCATTAGTGTTTCTTTATCCCTTAAATGCGCAGATAGACACAAAGACTTTCCATCGAGCTACCGCGATTTAAGTTTTTTTAGCACAAAAAGATGACAGAAAAAACACGTTAAAATATTTTTTTTCGTAACTTTGTATTGATTACGGAAAGTTTACTCTACATTAACAACTAAATAATGCTGCAGGGCAAGCATCTGACAGCGCAAAGAAATATAAAAAAATAAATGAATATGAAAAACGATTTCAGGAAATTTGCTACTGGACACCTTGGTATGAGCGGAATGGTTATTGACGATGTAATGAAGGTGCAAAGCCAGGCGGCAAGAAACATAAGCAGCCAATACATGAATCCATATATTCTGGAAGAGAGACAGCTAAACGTTACACAGATGGACGTATTCTCACGACTGATGATGGACCGTGTAATTTTCCTCGGCACACCTATTGACGACTATACAGCAAACACCCTACAGGCACAGCTGCTATATCTGGACTCATGTGACCCTGGAAAAGACATATCAATATACATCAATTCACCTGGAGGATCCGTGACTGCAGGTTTAGGAATATACGATACAATGCAGTTCATTTCTTCAGACGTTTCCACTATGTGTACCGGCATGGCTGCCTCAATGGGCGCAGTGTTGCTCGTAGCGGGACAAGAAGGAAAGCGATTTGCACTGCCACATAGCAGAATCATGATACACCAGCCTCTCGGAGGTGTGCATGGCCAGGCTTCAGATATCGAAATTGAAGCAAGGGAGATAATGAAATTCAAAAAGGAGCTATACACCATCATAGCAGAACACTCTCATACTGACTACGATAAGGTTTGGAATGACGCTGACCGCAACTATTGGATGACAGCTGACGAAGCTCTTGAATATGGCATGATTGACCGTGTAATGCGCAAGAACAAAGCATAACGAAGCCAAGGCACACAAGCCTGAAACATATAGAGAAACAATATACGACACCACAATAATAAAACCGACAAGACATCCCCACGTCCGGATAGACAAAGAGAAATACACATGCACACACAACAGTGCTAAAATCATACCGGATATATTAAAGACTCTTAGGCAACAAGATAAAATATGGTTAGAAAGAGAAACAGATGCAGTTTTTGCGGAAGGAGTGAAGACGAAGTAGAGGCACTGCTGACTGGCGCAGAGGGCTATATTTGCTCTGACTGTGTGCAGCGAGCATACGAGGTGGTATGCTCTGCATTCGGCGAGCGTTCAGACATGATTGCTGCAAAGGCGAACAAGAGCATTAAAGGCGAGAAGTTCCACATGACAGAAGTTCCAAAACCTACAGAAATCAAGGAACATCTTGATCAATATGTCATTGGACAGGACGAAGCAAAACGTTTTCTTGCAGTGGCAGTATACAACCATTACAAACGACTGCAGCAACCTGACACTGACGACGGTGTAGAAATAGAGAAATCTAATGTCATAATGGTAGGCTCTACAGGAACAGGCAAGACACTGTTAGCACGCTCTATAGCGAAACTGCTGAACGTGCCATTCACCATCGTAGATGCCACCGTATTTACAGAAGCAGGATACGTCGGAGAAGACGTAGAAAGCATTCTTTCACGTCTGCTGCAAGTTGCTGATTACAATTTAGAGGCCGCACAGCGTGGCATTGTTTTCATTGACGAAATAGACAAGATAGCGCGCAAGAGTGACAACCCAAGCATCACACGCGACGTGTCAGGAGAAGGCGTACAGCAAGGACTCCTGAAACTACTTGAAGGAACCATGGTCAACGTACCGCCAAAAGGAGGACGAAAGCATCCGGACCAAGACTATATCCACGTAGACACAAGGAATATCCTATTCATATGCGGCGGTGCCTTTGACGGCATAGAGAGAAAAATCGCACAGCGTCTGAACACACGAATGGTGGGATATAACTCTGTAGAGAATCAGAAGAATATCGACAAGAAGGACATCATGAAATATATCATACCGCAAGACCTGAAGTCTTTCGGATTGATACCTGAAATCATCGGACGTCTGCCTGTACTCACATATCTGCGCCCACTCGACAGAGAAGCCCTTAAGCGTATCCTCATAGAACCTAAAAATTCCATCGTCAAGCAGTTCGAGAAACTCATGAGCATGGACGGAATAAAACTGACGTTTGAAGAAGACGCACTCGAATGCATCGTTGACAAGGCGGTAGAATACAAGCTTGGAGCGCGCGGACTACGCTCTATCGTCGAAGCTATCATGAACGATGCGATGTTTGAACTTCCAGCAAAGAAAAAGAAGAAATTCAACGTCACAAGACAATACGTAGAAGAACAGCTTAACAAAGCCAACATTGGAGGGTAGAAATGGCAGAAACACATGTGGCATCCAAAGGAATAATGCCACATGACAGGAAATGCCGACATACAACACCCATCAATAAAGCACCCCTAAAAACCAAAATACATACCCATGAATATAGACCTCACAGAAAAACTGAAGCAATATTTCGGCTTTGACAAATTTAAGGGCGACCAAGAGAACGTAATAAAGTCGCTGCTCGAAGGCAAAGATGTTTTCGTGCTCATGCCTACGGGTGGAGGAAAAAGCCTATGCTACCAGTTGCCGGCACTGCTCATGGAAGGTACGGCCATCGTCATATCGCCACTCATAGCGCTCATGAAAAACCAGGTGGACGTAATTAATGGCATCAGCGAGGAAAACGGACTTGCACACTACCTCAACTCATCACTAAACAAAGCAGCAATAGACCAGGTAAAAAGTGACGTAAGGGCTGGCAAAACAAAACTCCTCTACGTAGCGCCGGAATCACTAACCAAGGACGACTACATCGACTTCCTAAAATCACCTGACGTCGTAATATCATTCTATGCTGTCGACGAGGCTCACTGCATATCCGAATGGGGACACGATTTCAGACCAGAATACCGCAGAATCAGACCGATAATAAACGAAATCGGCCAGGCACCAGTGATTGCCCTGACAGCTACCGCAACAGATAAGGTTAGCATCGACATCAAGAAATCACTGGGCATGACTAATGCCATAGAATACAAGAGCTCGTTTAACAGACCAAACTTATATTACGAGGTAAGACCAAAAACCAAGGAAGTTGACAAGCAGATAATAAAGTTCATAAAAAGCAACCAAGGCAAAAGCGGAATAATTTACTGCCTGTCAAGAAAAAAAGTAGAAGAACTTGCAGCTGTCTTACAAGCAAACGACATCAGGGCTGAAGCATATCATGCCGGACTAGACACTGTGACACGAAACGAAACACAAGACAAATTCCTCATGGAAGATGTCGATATCATCGTGGCCACAATCGCATTCGGAATGGGCATTGACAAACCTGATGTAAGGTTCGTCATACATTATGACATACCAAAATCTCTCGAGGGCTACTACCAAGAAACCGGAAGAGCAGGAAGAGATGGCGGTGAGGGCAAATGCATCGCATTCTACACCCAGAAAGATCTGCAGAAATTAGAGAAATTCATGGAGGG
>JAFPAS010000082.1 GCA_017424205.1 Prevotella sp.
AATTACTAAAGGATATAAATATCCCTATCCCCCCACTCCCCATTCAGGAGAAGATAGTTTCTGAGTTAGATTGCATCAATGGGATATTGGACAATAAGCGTCAGCAGTTGAAGGAACTCAATGCACTCGCACAATCTCTCTTCTATCAAATGTTCGGAGACCCTATCAATAACGAAAAAGGATGGGAAGTGAAAAAGTTGGGGGAAGTAGCAATTAGTGATTTAGGAAAAACCTTAAATAAATCAAAGGATACAGGTGAATTAAGACCTTATCTTTGCTCTATAAATGTATTATGGAATGAATTTAACTTAACAAATTTGAAAGAAACACCCTTCGAGAATTCTGAATTTGAACGATATTCTGTAAAAAAAGGTGATTTATTGATATGTGAAGGAGGAGATATTGGTCGTGCTGCGATTTGGGATAAAAATGAGACAATGTTATACCAAAATGCCCTACACCGTGTAAGATTTAAGAAGAATGTTATTCCTATATATGTATTATTTTTCCTAAAACAACTGAAAGATAATGGAGAACTTGATTCTAAATATGGTAAGGGGGTTACTATTAAACATCTCGTAAAATCATCACTTATGTCTATACCTCTACCCCTCCCTCCTCTCCCACTCCAGCAATCCTTTGCGTCAAAGATTGAAGCCATTGAGAAGCAGAAGGCGCAGATAAAGCAGAGCATTGCTTATATAGAGACATTATTAGCAAGCAGAATGCAGTATTGGTTTGACTAACAACTCGTCCGCCTAACGTTATTGCTACTTAAGTCTCCGAAGACCTTAAACTCACTACAACTTTTCAAAACAATATGAAGAATTTCGACTTTATCCTGAAACTTGCAGACATCATACCAAGCTTCAGCCAGTTGCATGCTTACTGCGACAAGGCAGAGATTTTCCAGAGCAACTTCCCTGAGGAGTCTGCCTCTAATGCTCGCAAGGCGCTGGAATGGATGGTGAAGCAGCATCTGGCAATGGCGGAAGTGACGCTCGACAGACACGAGACACTTAACGACATGCTCAGACGTCCGCAGATTGATGCATTCGTCAACGGCGACTGGCAGATGGAGCGCGATATGCAAACGGTGAGAAAGATTGGCAACTACGCATCGCACACCGGAGCACAGCAGATAAAGAAGAACGACGCCTTTGTCTGTCTGCGCTCACTATATCATGTGGTGTGCGGTTTTCTCTATCGCTGGCAGGCAATAAAAGATTATGCACCTTTTGATGCCACACTGGTTCCGAATGCATTCCCAGGCATTCATCTCGTCACAAACGACGAGCCGCAGGTGGCACAAGATGTGGTAGACAGCATTCCGCAGGATGCTCTCACCAACCCTGTCGTGCCTGCAGAACGTCCGCAAGAGTCGCTCGAGAGCGAGGCTATCACACGGCGCTGCCTTATTGACTATATGCTGAACGAGGCGAAATGGGAGGTACTGACAGCGAAAGGTGATATACAGGGCGGAAAGGCTTGCATAGAAATAAAGGTGGAAGGCATGCCGACTGAGAGCGGCATTGGCTTCTGCGACTATGTGCTGTTCAGTAGAGGCGGAACGCCGATGGCGGTGATAGAGGCTAAGAGCACCATACATGATGCTGGCAAGGGAAGAACGCAGGCTATCATATATGCCGACTGTCTGGAAAGGAAGTACGGAGTAAGACCTGTCATATACTACACCAACGGCTACGTGACGAAGGTGATAGACGGAATGGGATATCCTGACCGTGAGGTCATTGCGTTCCATACGCACGACGATCTGGAGTATATGCTGCAGAAACGTGGAAGGACTGACATAACTGACCTGACCATCGACCCTGCCATAACGGACAGACCATATCAGAAGACTGCCATTAAGTGTCTCGTGGAATGGCTTAACAAGAAGCATAGGCGCGGCTTGCTGGTGCTGGCTACGGGCACAGGAAAGACACGTGTCAGCATATCGCTGTGTAAGGTGCTGGCTAACAACAACTGGATTAAGAACGTGCTGTTTCTGGCTGACCGTACGGAACTGGTTAATCAGGCGCGGAAGAACTACGAGAAACTACTGCCGAGCGAACCGATGACAAGCCTCTCTGACGAGAGAGAGCCGAATCTGGACGCACGCTTCGTCTTCTCGACCTACCAGACGATGATTAACTACATAAACACCGCCGACCTGAAATTCAGCGTGGGACACTTCGACCTTATCATCATAGACGAGGCGCACCGCTCTGTATTCGGTAAGTTTGGTGCGATATTCCAGTATTTCGACTCGCTCCTGATTGGCCTTACCGCCACACCGCGCGACGAGATAGACAAGAGCACTTTCCAGTTGCTGGAACTGGAGGACGAGCCGAACTTCGAATATACATACAAGGAGGCGGTAAACGACGGTTATCTGGTAGACTATAAACTGAAGTCATACAGTTCTAACATCATTAAGCGTGGCATAAAATATGACGACCTGACATCAGCGCAGCGAGAGGAACTGGAGAAGGTGTGGGAGTATGAAAAAGTCTTGAAGGGCATTAACCCTAACGAAGAGTATCACCGCGATGTGGAGCAGAACGAGATATTCCGCTACATCATTAACGACGACACGATAGACAACGTGCTGACAGAACTGATGAACAACGGACAGAAGATTCACAGCGGCGAAGATATCGGTAAGACCATCATCTTTGCATACAACCATAAGCATGCTGAACGCATAGTGGAAAGATTCCATGCGCTATATCCTGAACGCGGGGCTGACTACTGCCAGCTGATTGATAATCAGGTGAAATATCACAGCAAGATAATCCAAGACTTAAAGACTCCGGAGAAAGTGCCAATGGTGGCTGTAAGCGTTGACATGCTCGATACGGGCATTGATGTGCCGGAGATACTTAATCTGGTTTTCTTTAAGATTGTCCGCTCAAAGATTAAGTTCAACCAGATGATTGGCAGAGGAACTCGTCTGTGCCCTGATATTTTCGGACCAGGTAAGGACAAGAAGGAATTCTACATCTTCGACTGGTGTGGAAACTTTGACTATTTCTCTATGCAGGCGGAGGACTTTGACCCATCAGCAAGTGTGTCGCTTACTGAGCGTTTGTTCATGCTGCGCCTCGACATCGCCAAGGAGCTGCAGGGGGCAAGTCATCAGCAGCAGGAGTTTGACAAGATGCTGCATGACGAAATGAAGACACTGCTGCACAGGCAGGTGGATGACATTGTGAAGGAACGCAAGGATGCACGTCCTTACTGGGGCACGATAGAGCCTTTCAGAGACAAGGAAAGATGGACTTTCGTCTCTGATGTAGATGTGCTGCGTCTGAAAGAGATAGGCAAACTGATTCCGAAAGACAATGACGATGAGGCTGCAAAGAGGTTTGACGTGGTGATGCTGCATCTGCAACTGGCGCATATAGATAGTACGGTACGTGTGGGACAGCGCAAGAAGAATGTGGCGAATATTGCTGCTATGCTGGAGAAAAGAGGCACGGTGCCTGCTGTCATGCAGAGAATAGAGACCATAC
>JAFPAS010000083.1 GCA_017424205.1 Prevotella sp.
GGCGGACTCGTGCTCGCAGCCGACAATGTCTATTCGCTCAATCTCAAGGCGCTGCAGCATCAGAAAGGCAGCCTTGATAGCTTCACAGCAAAGCTCAAGACCATACGTGCTGCCACACACAACAACGTGACATGGCAAATGGCAGAACAGGCGCTGCGTGAGCACTTCGGATTCTGGGACAAGCTCGAAATGTCTGACGAGGAGACAGCAGCACTGAAGGCAGTATGGCAGAAATCATTTGGCGAAGGCATGGCTGACGTGAAAAACGAGTATACAGCAAATCATGCTCCGGCAGAGCAGGCACGTGCCATCATCAACGCTAAGGCTGGCATACAGTGGGTGACACGCGGACACTCTGCAGGACTTGTTCCTGTCTACGCTTGCGGTGTAGGTAGCGAACTGTTTGCCGGACATAACGACAATGCCGACATCCCGCTGAAAATAGCAAAGGCTGCAGGATATGAAATACCGAAGGAACTGATTAAGAAATAATATATATATATGTGAAATATGACAACGAGAAAGAGCCGCATGGTCAACCATGCGGCTCTTTCTCGTTCTTTTATGTGATTTTCTGTGTATCATGAGGCTGCACGCAAAGTTTCAATCCCCTCTGTGCTGTTTTCCCTGAGAGGCGTAGAGTGTGCATGTGTGCCGTTGCCTCTTGTTGTTCTGCTATCTATTGTTCTGCATGTGTGTTAATGACAGATGCTTCGGCAAGTTTTTGCGCTGCAATACGGTCGGTTTTGCCAGTTGGTGTGAGCGGTATGGCATCTGTGCGTATGACGTGCTTCGGCACAGCATAGGGGTTAAGATGCTTGAATGCGGAGTGCAGTTCTGCCTCTGTCGCCAACCATGCGGGATGCACGTCTGCAGGATGCTCGGCAAGCAATGTTACTGCCTCGCCAAATTTCGCATCGGGCACTTTCGTAATGCATAGCGGACAGGAAATGTGCTGGCGGAGAATCTCCTCTATCTCCTCAGCCTGAATCTTTATGCCGCCAGAGCATATCACGTTGTCGCGGCGCCCGGTGATTCTGAAGCGGCGCCCGTCAGCATGCAATTCGGCTATATCGTTGGTGCGGAGCGGTGTGCTGCAGACTTGCGGTGCAAAGATGGTGAGGCATCCGCGCTGTGTATAGCCGTTGTCCTCGTCGTGGTTAATGGATATCTGTACGTCGCTGAGCGGTGTGTACCATGCGTCAGCCTCCGGTCCGCTGATGCGTCGCAGTGCTATATGCGAGAGCGTCTCTGTCATGCCGTAGGTGCTCCACACAGCATTGGGGAATGAGCGCAGCTGCTGCTCGAGGTCGGCAGGAATGCTGCCACCGCCTATGATGAGATGCCTGATGCGCATAAGCATGCTGCGCTCCTCATCGTCCTGCAGAGAGCTGTAGACCTGTGATGGCACCATTGCAGCAAAAGAGAAGAGTGCGCTGTGTGAGTTTTCTGTGTTGTGCGGGCATCGCTCTATGATGCTGCGCATAGGGTGGTTGTCAGGAGTTACGCTGGTCAGATGGAGCTGGCGTTCAATGGCACGCACCACCATCATCTTCCCGGCGATATAGCCGAGTGGCAGGCAGAGCAGAGCAGTGTCGCCAGGACGGAGACCAAGGAAGTCGCATGTGAGACGTGCGGAGCGTAACATGCGCTGCTTCTCCACCCATAGAGGCTTTGGCGCACCAGTGCTTCCGCTTGTATGTACGAGCATGGTGTCGCAGCCGTTGTTCCATTCGTTATAGAATTCCTGAAGTGTTGTCATGGGGAAAAGTGAAAACGGAAAGGTGAAGGGTTAAGGAAACTGAAAACGGAAAGGTGAAGGGTTAAAGCCTCTTTGCTCTTTGCTCTTGAAATAACTTGTCACCCCTTTCCCCTATATCTCCACTGTTTCCCATCTCCACAGTTTGCTGCCGCGCAGCTCAATATCCATTTCTATATTGTCAGTATATAGCAGTCCTGTGCCTAATCCCTGCGGCATAACCTTGTGAGCATTAGAGGGAGTGATGCCATAGATGCGTGCGGTAAGCAGCGCCACATTGCGCAATCCGATATTGCTTTCCAGTGCGCTGGTTATCCATGAACCGATGTTGCGCTTCTGCGCTTCGCTAATCCACTCCATTGTGCCAGAGATGCCGCCATGGAGTGTAGGTTTCACTACGATATACTGCGGGCGGATAGTGTCGAGCAGCGTGCGCTTTTCTTCAAGCGTATTGACGCCGATAAGCTCTTCGTCGAGTGCAATGGGCAGCGGAGCGTTGCGGCACAGACGCTCCATCTCTTTCCACTGATACTGCTTTATGGGTTGTTCTATGGAGTGTATGTCATAGCGTGCAAGTTGCTCCATGCGTGACATGGCCTCTTCTGGTGAGAAAGCCCCGTTAGCATCGACACGAATCTCAAGCGATTCCTTAGAGAACCGTGAGCGCACGGTTTCAATCAGCCGAATCTCCTCGTCCCAGCCGATAGCCCCGATTTTCAGTTTTATGCATCTGAAGCCTGCCAGCAGCTTCTCCTTGACCTGGCGCAGCATGTCATCGTAC
>JAFPAS010000084.1 GCA_017424205.1 Prevotella sp.
GGGTATGTGAATCATCTTAAAATGATGGTTTTAACATTTAAAATCATCTTAAAATGATGAAAACGGGGTGTACGAATCATCTTAAAATGATGGTTGTGGCAGAAGTTCTTTCTTTATATTTTCGTATGCTGATTTCCAGTATTCGGCTTCAGTTTGTGCTTGTGCGAGTTGCTGCTGGGTGTTGAGCAGAGTTTGTTCGAGTTCGGTGAGTCGGCTGTCTTGTTTCTGTCTGTATCCAGTTCGAGCCTGGTGCATGCGTTCTTTTATTCCTCCTTCTGTAACGAAGCGGTTCTGCATGGTTGTTATCAGGTTGTGAAGCATCGATATTGCTTGGTGAATAAGCGTTATGCAGAGATTAGATATTTCCTCATCATTCATGTGCTGTATCTGCAGCGCATATTCGTTATGAAATTTATCGCTTCGTGCATATTGTCTCATTTTGTCGTAGCGTGGATGGCTTTTTCCCCACTGTTCCAGATTTCGCACTCTGATATAGTCTTCATAATCGTCGAGGAGTTCTTCAAGGCTTGCCTTTGCTACGTTAGTCAGTTTTATTTCTGTTTCGCTTGATGTTGCAGCTGCCTGATTGCCCTCAGCTATGTTCTGTTTTCCGCTTCTTGCTGCCTGTATCATCTGGTCGACGGTGCGGTCGCCCCGGCTGAGGAATTTGTGTGTGAAGTAGTATGTGATGTCATAAATGATTTCTGTAACCTTATAGACACGCAGGTTGCGGTAGTGACCATGACGTGGCAAAAAAGTGTGGGGAGGGGTCGGAGTATTCTGAGTGGTCTGAGGACTCGGAGTTTTCGGATTATTCGGATTATTCGGATTATTCATAGTATTATCATTTATGTGTTTTTTAGGAGAAAAATTTCTTCAGCAAAAATGTCAGGCACACCTGGCGGTAGAACATGGTGAGTGTTGGCATGATGGTGTAGCGCGGCTTTAGTGCTGTCTGCCAAGGCAGTTCGCTGAATCTGAATGTAGAGTATGCTTTTTCCATGCGCTGCCAAATCTGCGCACGTTCTGCTGAAGAAAATTGTGAGGAGTGTAGCCAGAAAAGATGACACACGCCTATGAAATCTGTCCACCTCACTTTATTCTGCCTAATGATAGTTTGATGCTGAGCCCCTAATTTAATCAGCTGCTGACGAAGAGCCATGCGTCCTTCAAGAATATCGAAGCGACGCATATTGACAACGTGTGTCACTGACGAGTCATTGACACTATAGAAATGCTTGCCGGCGGAGAGTCTTACTTCACGGCAATGTAGCAATTGCAGATGTGTGGAGTTTTCGTCGCCATATAGTCCGGCGTCAGTCTGACATGGAAATCGGCGGTATATCTCTGCACGGCATAGTCCCCAACCATGTATGCCCCATCCTATGCTCAGATGACACGCCTCCGCGCCCGTCATCACGTGCTTTGCTGTTCGCTCTATAGGGTATGGACTCTGTGTTCCCGTCTTCTCATCGACGAGTATTGTATGATAAAGAATAAAATCAGTTTCAGTGTTTTCAGCAGCCTCTGCCATAGCCTTCTCTATGGCATCAGGTGCCAGCCAGTCGTCGGCATCGACCTCAGTAATATATTCTCCTGTAGCAGCAGCCAGTCCGGTGTTACGTGCTGCCGATGCGCCCGAGTTACGCTCGGTCTGCATCACGATTATCCTGCTGTCACGCTGTGCGTAGTCGTTGGCGAGCAGATGAGTAGTATCTGTTGAGCAGTCGTCAATCACGATAATCTGCAGATTACTATACGTCTGAGCCAGCAGGCTGTCCAGACATCGGCAGATGAAGCGTTCGGCGTTATAAGCCGGAGTGAGAATAGTGACTATCGGTGATGACGTATGCTCCATGTTCCTGTACGTTTCTTTATTTGTATTAGAGAATTGATGGTTATTACGAGTGTCAGCACACCTGCTGCCACCCATTTTATCATATTATCTTCCACACACAGCGTAACCGCCATGACCGCAGCCACAAGCAGCGCATTGACCGCTACGACAACCATTGTAACGGCGAGTAAGCCACGCCGTAGCGCCATCGCACCATGACAGTCGACATGACAGCGTCGAGCAGTCCGTTGGCTATTGCGGCATATCCCAGTCCGCTGAGTCCGAAAAGATGATATCCGCCTATGAAGAGCAGCAGCATCTTCGCATTAGTCCATATTCCTTCGATGCAGAAGAAGAAAGCCTTGTCGCCTTTTGCCAGGCAGATATAGTCGAGCGGGAAATAATAGGCACGCATGAGGAAGGCAAAACTCATCATCTGCACAAGCGGCACGATAGTGTCGAACTCAGATGTGAACAACACCCTGACCACTACCGGTGCGAAGACCATGAGCAACGCAGCCACAGGAGCCGTGAGCAGCATGACCACCTGGCTCTGCTGGTTGATGAGTCGCAGCGTCTTTATGCGGTCGGCGATGACCTGTGTCAGATGAGGGTAATAGTCTGTTGCGAGTGCTGTGAAGACCATAGTGGTGCACTGCACGGTTATGACCGAGGCGGTCTGATAGAACGCCACATGCTCTGTCGTTCCACTGATATTGATGAATGTGTTTACGGCATAAACGCTCAGACTGCCCAGCAGCGCCGCCACCATCATGGTCATGCCCAGCATAATCATCTTGCGGCTAAGGGCGAATGTAGTGGTCCACTGCTGTCGTGTCGTTATGCGTAGCTTCAGTGTGTGCCATCGAGCGAAAGCCCACGACACCAGAGCCAGCACAATCATCGACGGCACGATGCCCTCAATGCCCATGACGTA
>JAFPAS010000085.1 GCA_017424205.1 Prevotella sp.
ACTGTTATAATAGTGAATCGGTTCAAGAAAATTAAAGTTAAACAATTAAGAAAATAAATTATGGAACATTTAGCTGGAATTATCACAATGTTTATTCCAATAGCATGTGGGTGCATTTGCCCAATCATGGTTATATGGTTTTACATCCGTAAAAAGATAAATGATACCAATCAGCGCACTCAGATTGTGCTGGCTGTTATTGAGAAAAATTCGGAAATAGACATCGAAGAACTGATGAATAAGATTTCGCCGAAGAAAATGCTGCTGAAAGAGAAATTACTCTACAAACTATTGTGTGGAAGCATTATCACATTGCTCGGTATTAGTTTTTTGATTTGTGGATTAGTCCTTGACTATAGGGGTGGCATGAACCCTAACGATCTTATTCTCATATACTTCACAGGTGGCATTCTTATGGCTGTTGGCATCGCATTCTTTGCACATTATAGAATTAGCAAGAAGATGCTCGCCAAGGAGATTGAGGCAGAGGAAAAACGTATAACCACACATCTCTCATAAGTTGTGACACGCAATGAGTTTATATCCCATGTGGAGCGTGAGCAAGACTCTCTTCGCAGTTTTTTGCTCACTCTCTGCTGTGGCGACAGAAACGAATCTGACGACTTGGCACAGGATTCCTTAGTGAAGGCTTATCTCTCGTCGGAAAGCTATAAGGACAGCGGGCATTTCCGCTCTTGGCTCTTCAAAATTGCATATAATACGTTCCTCAACCACAAGGCAAGTGCACGCACGACCGGTACACTCGACGATGCCCACACACTCATCAGTTCGAATACTACCGATAACCGCTTTGAGCATCAGGATTTATACCTTGCCTTGCGAACATTGCCACCTAAAGAGCGTTCTGCTATCACCCTTTATTATCTAAACGGTTACGATATTAAGGAGATTGCCACTATTACCGACACTTCGGAAGACGCAGTGAAGAAACAACTCTCACGAGGACGTTACAAACTAAAAGTAAGACTGAAGCCATGAACAAAGACAAAACACTTGAAGAACTATTCCTTAGGACGAAACCACATTTCGACGACAAAGCCGACTTTATGGAGTCACTAATCAGACGACTCGATGCTGTGGAGTTTGTCCGGCAGGATCAAGAAGCGACTATTCGACGCTACAAGAAAGCAATGATTGCCGCCTTTATCATTGGCATCATCACCGGCGCCGCCACATTAGCCTTTATGACTTACATGCCTGTTAAGTTCTCCTTATTTAGCATTCATGTGCAATCGGGGATGTTATTTTGGATCTCAGAAAACTCCCATTTAATCGTCACGACTTTCTTAGCCCTTCTTATATGCCTCAGCATTACGATTATTTTCAGCAACGTACATGATATTTTACACATGAGGAATAGGTTCTCATACCATAACACAAAAGGTGCAGTCGCTTAGACTCATAAGCATGGTCTAAGCGTAACTAAAGAATAGTACGAATATGTGACGGAGGAATGAAATCGCAAAAATAAAGCAAGAAATCCCGCAGGTAAATATAACCTGCGGGATTTCTTATTCTCATTCCCTCACATATCCCACCTACTCTTTTCTTCTCAGATGTTGTTGTGTGTGTCAACTTGTTGGGATTGGTATGATAATGTGATGGAAGTATCGGGATATGAAGAAACCAAAAAAGGCGGGGGAATACGTGACATATTCCCTCGCCTTTAATAGTGTAATATAAATACGGGCTGACTGCTTATTTCGCTGTGTGTGATACGTATACTGCATTCACCATCTGTGGACTGCCCTTGTATGAGCCTTTGTTGCCACGGAGTGTGATAGTATCGCCTACCTTGATGCCCTTAGCTGCAAGGAGTCCCTGCTTTGCTGCACCTGTAGCGCCATAGCCTGGGAGAACACCGTAGATGTATGCCTCGCCAGAAGCGTCCTTGATGTAGATATTGCCGTAGTCTTCCTTTGCGATGCTAGTGATTTCGCCTGTCAGCTCATAATATACATCGTTTGAATCAGACTTAGTAAGGAAATCTGCAACCGTAACAACCTGAATTGCTGAGTGCTTCTCGAGCACGGCTTCTGTCATCTGTGCTGAGCCGTTATACTCGCCGCGCTTGCCTACAAGTGTTACGAAGTCGCCTACGGTGAGTGTAACACCCTGCGCATTGACCTTGTAAGCATACATCTCGCCTGTTGCATCCTGTATCCAGAAATTGTTGTTATACTTCTCGTGAATCTTGCTTACGAGACCTGTAACACGATACTGGCTGTCGCCTACTGATGCTGCAAGGAACTCAGAAACATTGGCTGCAATGATTGAGCCTTTCTGTGTAACATCTGCAGTGGCTGTATATGTCTTGCCCTTAGATGTGGTTACGAAGCTAATAGAGGTCTTGCGGTCGCCACCAGCATTTGCTGCTACAGCGAATGTTACCTCTGCATTCTGACCAAATGTCTTAACAGACTTAACTGCAAGCCAATCTACCGGAGACTCTACGCTTACACCCTCGCCTTTGCATGTAAGGTATGCAACGAGCTCGCCGCCTTCCTTCTCTACAGTTGTAGTAGAAAGAGAATCAACCTTGATGAGTGATTTCTCAATTGCAATAACTGTAACATTTACAAGCTCGATAGTAGAACCGTAAGTTGTACGTGGACCTTCTACTGTCACGATGTCACCAGCCTCAATGCCAAGGCTAGCAAAATTCTTCTCTGCGCCAGAAGCGTCGAGTGTGCCGTAGATATATACAGAACCTGTCTCGTCTACTACGTCATAGTTGCCGTAGATTGTATTTGAAAGGCCTGTAACAACACCCTTCACACGGTATGTGACACCGTCAACACCATTGAGAACATCCTTAATCTTAGAGATAGGAAGGTCTACCTTCTCTGTCTGCTGAAGAACATTGATGCGCTGTGTCTCGCCATTACATGTGAGAAGAACAGTTGCGGTATTTGTAGAAGTTGCTGCGCCTGCAGTGAATTTTACTACTGTTTCGCCTATTGTTCCATGATCTGTTGAAAGTGTCAACCACTCTGGAACGTCTGTTATCTGCCAGTCTGCATTGGCTCTTACAGTGACCTCGCATGTGCCACCTTCCGCAGGGATGGCAACGTATGACTGTGATACCTGAACAGATCCGAGCTGCGCCATCTCTTCTTCGCTACAGCTTGTGAAAAGAGCGAATACGGCAGCAAGTGCTGTGAAAATATATTTTAGTTTCATATATTAATCTGTAAAATATTAGTTAAAGATGTACTTGATACCGATTGATGCATACCAGCACTGGCCAATAGCATGGTTAGGAACGAATGTCTTAACGCTGCCGTTAA
This sequence comes from Prevotella sp., assembly GCA_017424205.1. Classification (GTDB taxonomy): domain Bacteria; phylum Bacteroidota; class Bacteroidia; order Bacteroidales; family Bacteroidaceae; genus Prevotella. The sequence goes on from JAFPAS010000085.1 coordinate 3,312, forward strand.
TAGCCTTTGGAGTAGAGAATGTAGCATAGCCGTCAGCATCTACGCCCTCGTACTTGAGAATGCGTGGGTCAGAACCGATTGCTGGGTTAAGATATTTGCTTACACCCCATGATGAATTGAAGAAGTTAAGAACATTCTTCATATCAAAGCTGAGCTGGAGCTTGTGAGTTGTCTTTGCTATATCAAGCTTGAAGTCGTGCTTGTAGCTGAAGTCGATACGGTGTACCCATGGTGAGTAGAGGCTGTATGCTTCTGCATAGTCGCCCTGACGATTCTTCAGATAGCTGTTGTTATGAACGTAGTCCATGAAACGTGTCTTATCGTCCTCTGATACGAAGCGGAAGTCACCATTCTCTACCTGAGCGTCTGTTGGTACGTAGATAGCGTCGTAGTTGTATCCGTCACCATTCATATCATTTACTGTCATGAAAGAGTAGTTGTATCCGCCACGCCATGACTCATAGATAAGGCTGAAGTGGTTACCGCTCTTGTCGTGTGTAGTAACAGAAGCAACGAAACGATCTGGAGTTACGTTGATACCGTTGTGAAGCAGGATATTGTTTGGACCCTGGTATGTTGGAACATATGTGAATGCAGACTCAGCATTTGAACCTGGGAGTGATGTAACCTCCTTTGATACAGTGTGAGTATATGCTGCCATGATGTCCATCCATGGAGTTGGCTGTGCATTAACCTGCACGCTTGCTGACCAACCATAACCGCGGCTTGTATTCTCAAGAACGAATGCCTTAGTACCTGTGCGGTAACCTGCATGGTATATAGGACGAGCATCAGCACCATTGAGGTGAGCAAAACCGCCTACGCTAGGAATACTCCAGTCAGAGATTGAAGCTGCATTGATTGTCTTGTTGAAAATACCCTCAGCTGTGATAGAGAGTGGGAATGATGTTGGGAAAGAATAGTCAATAGCAAGAGATGTCTTCCATACCTGTGGCATCTTGAAGTCTGGGTCAACACCGCAAATTGATGATGGCTTAGCACCTTCTTCTGGTGTGATGTCGTATGGGAAGATATTCTGTCCGTTAGCATTCTTCATGCCAAGGAGCTTGTCGAGAAGCGCCTGTGTAGTAGGACGGCCGTTTGCGTCAACTACAAGACCGCCTGCGAAGTCTGACATTGAATAGCCGAGCTTCTTGCCGTTAGCATCGTTGAGCTGTGCCTGATACTGCACCATACCACCGTTTGTAGGCATGTTTGTGAAGAACACAAGTGGAAGACGGCCAGAGAACAGACCTGTACCACCGCGAACCTTCAGGCTCTTGTCGCCAAATACGTCCCATGTGAAACCAACACGTGGAGAAACTGTGAGTGAGTTACCTGGCCACTTGCCTGTATCGATGTGACGGCAGCCGTCAACATGCTCGTCTGGATTTGCTGCGTCATGAGCCTTACCATAGTTAAGAGCAAGGATAGCATTGTTTGTCATAAGGTCTGAGTTGTTGAAGAACAGACCGTCGAAACGAAGACCGTATGTGAGCTTGAAGTCCTTTGTGATATTCCACTCATCCTGACCGTAAATACCAGCCTTATTAAACTGTACACGTGCAGCAGGATTTGCCTCACCACCGTATCCGTATGTAAGACATACTACCTGTGGTGCAGCACCTGTAAGGAAGTCGTTAAGGCTCTTATAACGATAGTAGCCTGTACCATTACGCATGTAAGCATTGTCAGCCATCTGATGCTCGAAGCTCAAGCCTGCTGTAATCTTATGGTTGTCAAGGTAGAATGTCATATCGTCCTTGATATTCCATACAGTATTGTGAACGGCATTGTTATATGTGAACAACTCATAGCCAAGTGCCATATAGTTGTCTGTACCATCTGCATCTGCCTTGCCGTCAACACTCTTCTGGCCGCCATCAAGAATATCGATGAATGGGAACTCAGAAGAATTAGATGAACGGATATCATCAAGTTTTGACCATGTTGCAAGGAACTGGTTTGAGATATTGTCTGTCAAACGGCTATTAAGGTCGAATGAGAGAGTGTGTACATTGTTGTCCTGAGCATACATTGAGTTTGCAAAAGACATAGAGTAGAGTGATGTACGATAGTTTGCAGCACGTGTACCACCGTCCATAGAAGTACCGTTAGGAGAGCTCCAACGACGGTTCTTTGTATAGTTGTAACGCAGAGCAAGACGATGCTTGTCTGTTATGTTCCAGTCAATACGTGCAAGAAGCTTGTAGTTGCTCTCGTCAGCAGGGAAGTCTGTGAACGAACCTGTATCGTATCCATACTTATTCTTAACGAAATCAGATACGGTCTTAAGGTCAGAAAGCTTTGTACGTGAAATATAGTTGTCTGCATTGCCTACACCATTCTCTGAACCACGCCAGCGGTTAGCAATTGTAGGAGTCTTAACCATCTCTCCGTTAACGAAGAAGAAGAGCTTGTCCTTAACAATCGGACCACCGAGTGTGAAACCGTATGTTGTCTGCTGGTCCTTAGCACGTGCACCGCCAATCTGCTCACGCTCAATGGCATCACCACGCATATTCTCATTCTTGTGATAAATATACGCAGAACCCTTGTAAGTGTTTGTACCTGACTTAGTAATAGCATTTACACCACCACCGATGAAGTTTGTCTGACGTACATCAAATGGAGAAATCACAACCTGCATCTCCTCGATAGCATCGATAGAGATTGGGTTGCCACCACCAGGAAGATTGTCGCTAAGACCAAAGTTGTTGTTGAAGTTCGCACCGTCAACAGTAAAGTTTGCTGTACGACCGTCTGCACCAGCGAATGTCATGCCATTGCCTCCATAAGGAGAGAGACGTGTGTAATCTGTAATACTGCGTGTTACAGATGGCATGTTAAGAATCTGTGCATTAGAGATGTTTGTAGAAGCACCTGTCTTTTCTGATGTGAACTTAGTGTTTCTACCAGTTACTACAACCTCGCCGAGAAGCTCTGTATCCTCGCTCATTGTTGTGTTGAGATTGTAAGTTTCACCAAGCTGAAGTGTTACACCACTAACAACTTTTGTTTCATAACCAATGTACGAGATGCTCACCTCGTATGGTCCGCCAACACGCATACCATTGATAGAGAACATACCCTTGGCATTTGATACAGCGTTGTAACGTGTCCCAGAAGGCTTATGTACCGCCTCGATAGTTGCACCGATAACGTCCTCGCCATTAGCAGAGACCTTGCCAGCCAAACTTGATGTTGTAATCTGCGCCATAGCAGATGATACCAACATCACCATCATAGCTAGAAGAAGAACAATCCTTTTCTGCATAACTTTTAGTAAATGTTTAATAAATTGAGAGTTAAAATATAAAAATGTTTGTTTATTTGAGTGCAAAATTATACAAAATTTTCCATATAATAGTTACTAACTTGTTAAATTATTGACCTATATTGACAAATATCAATACTTTCATGTAATTATCTGTATTAGAATGGCAGACCAACAGAGAAATGGAAGGCAAAATCACGAGACAAATCGGGATGCAATATCGGATAATGCTCCTTGCTATTATTATAGACTGGATTGACAGCCTTCATGCCGGCATCGAATCTCAAAATGAAATAATTGAAGTTCAATCTTAGGCCCAAACCGTATGCCACTGCCATTTGTTTATAGAATTCGTCAATTCTAAATTGACCGCCCGGCTGATTTTCATAATTGCGAATTGTCCAGATATTACCTGCATCAATAAATGCCGCACCATAAAATTTCCAAAAGAGGAACGTACGATACTCTATGTTAAAATCGAGTTTTATATCGCCGGTCTGATTAATAAAATCTATTCGTCCGTCATTTCCGGAATATGAACCCGGACCCAAACCACGGACGCTCCAGCCACGGACGCTATTTGCTCCGCCAGAGAAATATCTCTTCTCAAACGGCAGCACCTTGCTATTTCCATAAGGATAGGCTATGCCAAAGCCACCATGCAACACCAACTCTGACGTCGGAGAAAGCTTTATCATATGCGTAGCATCTATATCTGCTTTAACATACTGCGCATATGCTATATTAAATAATGTGTTCTGTCCATCATCATTTTTCCCGAAGATGCTCAAAGTCGAGAATGCGCTAAGCAGATTGCCCGCTGTTTCGAAATTAACCTTTAACGCATTAACACCGTTATTATATACAAGGCCAAGACCAATCTTCATAATAAACAGGTCTTCGTAATTGTATCGCAGAATGGCATTATGATTTGATTCAGACTCAAGATAATCTTTCTTGAATGTTTCTGAAATCCATGGCATATAGATATAATTCAGATCGAGCACATCTAAGGTATATCTGACATGGTGATTGGGTTCTGCCCATCTGTATCGCATCGCAGCTGAGAACATACGTCGGTGAAACTCTGGACGATTTTGCAAGTTATACGCAACTGTCAGTTCACTCGTCGAAAGGATGCTTCGCTTGAAGGTGTTAGATATAAAGGGGAATAAGAATCTAGGGAACTCTAATTTAGATTCCACACCATACTCTACATAATCCTTGTTGTTATATCCCTCTAATCCCGTGATTGCTTCATACGCTCCTCTAAACTGAATAGAGAATGTTTCTGAACCACGGAACAGATTACGATTCTCATATACGAAAGACAATGCCGCTCCTAAATCGCCTGCCGTATTAGTGCCTTCTGGCTGAATAGAAATAGAATTAGGCTTTCTTGGCGAAAGCTGTATATTACAATCTAAAAAACGCTTTCCTGTTGTATCATTAATTTCTGTAAAGCGTATATTCGTGTACCTC